>CAZJHA010000180.1:0-4706 GCA_964545755.1 uncultured Halobacteriales archaeon
AAGTTAGGCTGACCACTCCCGGTGTCGGGGTGGGTCTCCGTTCGATGGGGCTGTCGCTGCGGGAAATCGTCGCAGTCTTCGACTGGTTCGGCAGTACCGTTCTTACGCGAAACCGATTCGTCAGTTCATCGTCGGTCGTCGGGCAAAGACGACTGAATGGGGCCGTCAGTCGGCCGCGACCGACGACGAACCGTCGTCCATCGCCGCCGTCAGCGCCCGCTCTGTGTAGACTTCGAGCAGTTGGGCACGGAACTCGTTCGAGGCCTGCAAGTCGGACATCATCAGGTCCACGTCGAGGTCGTCGGTGGCGTGGCTGGCGGCCGTCTCGATGGCATCGCCGTCGAGGCTGCCATCGGCGAGTGCGTCCTCGACAGGTGAGAGACGAACACCGTGGTCCATCACGCCGTTCGCACCCACTCGCGCCGACGCGACGCCGTCGCCGTCGGTTTCGAGCAGGGCGGCGACGCCGACCATCGCATAGCCCGACGAGGGACTCGGCTTTTTCGCGTAGGCCCCGACCGCGCCGGCGGCCGAGGGAATCTCGACGCGCGTGAGTAGTTCGTCGGGACCGACGTCGGTCGTGTACATCCCGAAGAAAAAGTCATCGGCCGGAATCTCGCGCTCGCCGTCGGGACCCTCGACGACGAGGGTCGCATCCGAGGCGAGCGCTGCGCCCGGCAGGTCCGCGGCCGGGTCCGCATGGGCGAGATTGCCGCCGATGGTGCCGCGGTTGCGGACCTGCACGTCGCCGACCTGCTCGACCGCCGCCGCGAGCGCCGGGGCGTGTTCGCTCACGTCCTCTGAATCGAGCAGGTCGCTGTACCTGGTCATCGCACCGACCGAGAGCGTGTCGCCATCGACCGAAATGCCCTGCATCTCCTCGACGCCGCTGATGTCGATAAGGACATCGGGACTCGACAGTCCGGTCTTCATCGCTGGCAGTAGGCTATGGCCGCCCGCAAGCAACTCCGTCTCCGAGCCGGAATGTTCGTCGAGCAGCGAGAGCGCTTCCTGCACGCTGTCGGCCTTGTAGTAGTCGAACTCGTCGGGGAACATCACTCATCACCTCCCTCTTCTCCACCGTCCGCAATCGCTTCACTGGTCCCACCCTCATCGGCCGCAGCACTGTCGTTCACCGCCTGCCAGACTGCTTCGCTCGAAAGCGGCATGTCGATATGGTCGACGCCAAAGGGTTGAAGCGCGTCCGTGACCGCGTTCACCACCGCCTGAGGGGCTGCGATGGTGCCAGCCTCGCCGACGCCCTTGACGCCGAGGGGGTTGTGCGGGCTTGGCGTCACCGTCGAATCGGTCTCCATTCGCGGGATGTGTTCGGCCTTCGGCACCACGTAGTCCTGCATCGACCCCGTGACGAGCGTCCCGTTGTCATCGTATTTGGCACCCTCATAGAGCGCCTGCCCGATGCCCTGTGCGACGCCGCCGTGGACCTGCCCCTCGACGATCTTCGGGTTGATCTGCGGGCCGACATCGTCGACGGCCACGTAGTTCTCGAACTCGATCTCGCCCGTATCGGGGTCGACCTCGACGACCGCAACGTGCGTTCCGAACGGGAACACGAAGTTGTCGGGGTCGTAGAAGGAGGTCTCTTCGAGTCCCGGCTCGATGCCCTCGGGCATGTCGTGGGCGAGATAGGACTGGGCGGCCACGTCTTGAATGTGCATCGAACGTTCGGGCGCGCCCGCTACGCTGAATTCACCGTTACTGAACTCCACGTCCTCCTCGCTCGCCTCCAACTGGTGGGCGGCGATCTTCTTCGCCTTCTCGACGACTTTCTGGGAACTCGTCGCCAGCGCCGACCCGCCGACGGCCGCAGAGCGCGACCCGTAGGTGCCCATCCCCTGGGGAATCTCGTCGGTGTCGCCCTCGACGATCTCGATGTCGTCGTAGGGGATTCCCAGTTCGTCGGAGACGATCTGGGCATACGTGGTCTCGTGGCCCTGCCCGTGGCCCGAGGTGCCACAGAAGGCCGTGACCTTTCCTGTGGGATGCACACGAACGAGCCCGGACTCCCAGAGTCCGGCCTGCGCGCCGAGTTGGCCGGCGAGTTCCGAGGGCGCGAGACCACAGGCTTCGATGTAACTCGAAAAGCCGATGCCGAGATACCGCCCCTCCTCGCGGAGTTCTGCCTGCCGTTCGCGGAGGTCGTCGTAGCCCACGGCTTCGAGCGCCTTGTCGAGCGCCGGCTCGTAATCGCCGCTATCGTACTCGACAGCCACTGGAGTTTGATGGGGGAAGTCGTCGCTCGGAACGAAGTTCTGCCGCCGGAATTCGGCGGGGTCCATCCCCATCTCGCGCGCGCCGAGGGTGATGAGGCGCTCGACGAGATACAGCGCTTCCGGACGACCCGCGCCGCGGTAGGCATCCACGGGTGCGCCGTTGGTGAACGCCCCAACCACGTTGCAGTGGATGGCCGGGATGTCGTACTGGCCCGACAGAAGTGTGCCGTAGAGGTACGTGGGGACGGCGGGTGCGAACGTCGAGAGGTACGCGCCCATGCCCGCGTAGGTCTTCACGCGCATGCCCGTAATCGTCCCCTCGTCGTCCATCGCCAGCTCGGCGTGTGAGACGTGGTCGCGGCCGTGGGCGTCGGTGAGATACGTTTCAGTACGCGTGGCGGTCCATTTCACCGGTCTACCGGTCTCCATCGCACACCACGACGCGAGCGCCTCGTCGGGGTAGTGATGGATCTTCGAACCGAAGCCGCCGCCGACGTCGGGCGCGACGATGTGGATTTTGTGTTCCGGTACGTCGAGCACCCCGGACATCAACTGGCGGTGGAGATGCGGGTTCTGGGAGGTCATGTGGACCTCCAGTTCCTCCGTGCCGGGCTTGTACTCCGCGACGGTCGCCCGTGGCTCCATCGCGTTCGGAATCAGTCGCTGATTGGTCAGGTCGACCTCGGCGGTGTGAGCAGCGTTTGCGAAGGCGTCGTCCGTCTCGTCTGCGTCGCCGATTTCCCAGTCGAAAGCGACGTTGTCGCCGAGGTCGTCGTGGACCACCGGTGCGTCCTCGGTGACAGCTTCTTTGGGGTCGGTGACGGCATCCTGACGGTCGTAATCGACGTCGATGGCATCGACCGCATCACTGGCGATGTAGCGCTCTTCGGCGACGACGACCGCGAGGCCGTCGCCCTGATATCGCGCCTCATCGCCCGCCAACAGCGGATGGACCGGCGTTCGGAGGCTATCGAGCAGCCAGCCGACGGGTATCTCACCGGGCACGTCGAGGTCCTCGGCGGTGTAGACGCCGACAACCCCATCCATTTCTTCGGCCTCGCTTGTATCTATCCCGTTGATCTCCGCGTGGCCGTACTGGCTCCGGAGCACGGCCATATGGGCCATGTTCGGGCGCTGGATGTCGTCGGTGTATTCGGCCTCACCGGTAATCAGTGAGGGGTCCTCGCGGCGCTCGACCGACGAGCCGAGCACCGATTCCACGTCGAGTTCGTCCGATGTGATGGTCTCGATTCCCATTGTCAATCGCCCTCCGCTCGCCCCTCGCCACCGTCGGTGGCCATGTCGCTCCCCATCTCCTCGGCGGCGAACTCGACGGCGTTGACGATGTTCTGATAGCCGGTGCATCGACAGAGGTTGCCCTCAATGGCTTCGCGGATTTCTTCCTCGTCGGGGTCGGCGTTCCGGTCGAGCAGGTCGTTCGCCGCGAGCATCATCCCGGGCGTGCAGTAGCCACACTGGAGACCGTGTTCCTTCTGGAAGCCTTCCTGAATCGGGGCATAGGTGCCGTCCTCGGCGAGTCCCTCGACGGTCCCGATTTCGCTGCCGTCGGCCTGTACCGCGAGCAGGGTACAGGACTTCACCGCGTCGCCGTCCAAGTGGACTGTACAGGCCCCGCAGGTCGAGCTTTCACACCCGACGTTCGTCCCCGTATAGCCCAACTCGTCGCGCAGGGCGTGGACGAGCAGTGTTCGCGATTCGACGGTGAGTTCGTGTTCCGTGCCGTTGACCGATAGTTCGATGTCATGTTCTGTCATGTGTCAGTTTCCTTCCGACCGACCGAGGATGCGGTCGACGATGCCGCGGTCGTCTTCGTTCGATTCGGTCGCGTCGACCTCGCTGCCTTCGGCGATTTCGCGCTCGCGGATTTCGTCTTGAACGGATGAAAAGAACCGCTTGACGACCTGGTTGGCCGCCGGGTTGATGACGCGCTGGCCCATCCCGGCGATGTTGCCGAACACGTCGGCCTCGGTGTTCCAATCGACCTCGACGCCGTCGTCGGTGTCGGTGAGGTCCATCCACGAGGTCATCTCGAAGGAGCTATCGCCGGCCGAGCCCTCCCCGGAGGCCTCCATATACGGCTGGTCGCGCTCGTCGATGGTCACCACGGTCTCGAAGGTCGGGTTGACAGGTCCAATACTGATGCCGACGATGCCGGCGTAGTGGCTGCCCTCCTCGAAGGCGCGCTCGGCGATGACCTCCGGGTCCGAGGTCGGCTCGACGTCCCTGTCCTCGTATTCGTTCCGGAGAGCGTCGAAATCCGGATTCGTGTCCTCAACCTCGACGAGGAACTCACAGCCCGGCAACGCGTGCTCGATCATCACCGGGTCCGAGAGCGCGAGCCACACCTCTTCGGTCGTCGTGTCTTCGAGTTCGAACGTCCCACTGAATTCCATGTGTGAGTTCACCTATGAAGGCGTGTGAAACCCCTTCGTGCTAGCCACTCTCTATGGG
>CAZJHA010000181.1:0-4670 GCA_964545755.1 uncultured Halobacteriales archaeon
GGCGGCCGAATCGGCGGTGGATGAACTGTTTGCCGACGAGTGAGGGCTTCGGCGGCTGTGCGGCTGCGGTGCGGTGGAGGCGAGCGGGAGTTTTTGGAGCAAATTTTTGCAAGCCAAGCGGGACCGACGGTCCCGCTGGCCGTGCGAACGGGCGCGGAGCGCCCGTGAGCAGACGGGGGTGCGCGAGCGAGGTCGTTCGAGAGGCGCTTCGCACCTCTCATGATGACGGAAATCTCCGATTTTCGAACCACGAGGAAGCGCATCCGCAGTAAACAGGTGCCTCAGAAGAACTTGAACAGGTCGTCGCGTTTTTGCTCATGGAGGTGGGTGCGGACGGCGTCGGTCAGCGGGCCGATTGAGCCGCGCTTTGCGCTCACCGGGGCGATGGTGTCCTGCCATTGCTGCCACGGTGAGAGCAGGCCGAGGCGTTCGCAGAGTGCGTCGAGCCGTTCGTCGCGGTCGTCGACTTTGTCCATCTTGTTGACCGCGACCACAGTGGGAATGTCGACGTCGGCGAGGAAGCCGAACAGTTCGACGTCGTGGGGGATTTCGCCACGCTCTGTGTGGCGGTCGATGATATCGACCGCGCTGTTGGCGTCGACGACGAGCACGCCGACGAGAATTTTTGCGCTGTTCGTTTCGATGTATCGTACGACATCGGTCTTGATCTGCTCGCGGTGCTCCTCCTCGACGCCGGACATGAAGCCAAAGCCCGGCAGGTCGGTGAGGACGAAGTCCTCGGCTACCCAGTCGTAGTGGCCCGGCGAGCGCGTCACGCCCGGCTTCTTGCCCGTCTGGAAGTCGTGGCCGGTGAGTTCTTTGAGGAGCGTCGACTTTCCGACGTTCGAGCGGCCACAGAAGACGACTTCCGCGTCTCGGTCGGGGCGTCCTTCGAACATGATTGACGTATCGGGCGCGCGAATTTATGCTCGCCGTCCGATGGCCGACCACGGGGTATTTGACCGCCGCCCGAGACCCTCGGATGTGCGACTCGTTCAGGTGACCATCCCGGCGGGCAAGCGCGAGACGGTGCTTTCGGAACTCGACGAGGAGGGCATCGACTACGTGCTGACCGAGGAGACGAGCGGCCGGGAGTTCACGGGTGTCGTCTCGTTTCCGCTGCCGACGAGCGCCGTCGAACCGGTGCTCGACCGCCTGCGCGAGACCGGCATCGACGAGGACGCCTACACGGTCGTCGTCGATGCCGAAACGGTCGTCTCGCGGCGTTTCGAGCAGCTCGAAGACCGGTACGAGGCGGACGAGGAGACCGACAAGCGCATCGCCCGCGAGGAGATTCACGCCCGCGCCGCCGAACTCGCGCCGGATTTCTGGCCGTATCTCGTCATGACGGTCGTGAGCGCGGTCGTCGCCACCGCCGGTCTCCTGCTGGACGATGCGGCCGTCGTCGTGGGGTCGATGGTCATCGCCCCACTCATCGGGCCAGCGATGGCCACCTCCGTGGGAACGGTCGTTGACGACCAGGAGATGTTCCGCCGCGGGGTGAAGCTACAGGCCCTCGGTCTCGGGATTGCGGTCGTCGCCGCGACGCTCTTTGCCGCCCTGATGCGGGTGACGAACACGGTACCGCCGGGCACCGACGTGTTCATGATAGAACAGATCAACATCCGACTTGCACCCGACTTCCTTGCCTTGGTCGTCGCGCTCGGAGCCGGCGTCGCCGGTGGGGTGAGTCTCGCCACGGGCGTCTCGGCGACGCTCGTCGGCGTGATGATCGCCGCCGCGCTCGTCCCGCCCCTCGGTGTCATCGGCATCGCCATCGCGTGGGGGCGGCCGGCCCCGGTGTTCAGTGCCTCGGTGCTCGTCTTGGTGAACACGCTCTCGATAAATCTCACGGCGCTGATCGTCCTCTGGTATATGGGCTATCGACCCGACCACTGGTTTCGCGAGGACGACGCCCGGCTGGCGACCGAAAAGCGCGTCATCGCGCTCGTCGCGGCCATCCTCGTGCTGTCGGCGTTTCTCGGTGCCGTCACCTACGACTCCTACCGGACGGCGTCGTTCGAACAGGAGGTCCGCAGCGACGTCGAGGGGTTGCTCGACCAACCCAGATACGACCAACTCACGCTGCTCGACGTGCGTTTTCGCTACGACGACCCCGTGCCGCCACGCCAGCCGACCCGGATCACCGTCGTCGCCGGACGACCGGCCGACGGCACCACCTCAAGCCTCGCGCCGTCGCTCGAACGCCGTGTCAACGAGGCGCTTGCCGACCTCCCGCTTCCGGACCCCCTCGACGCGCCGAACGACGTTCTGGTGCGTGTGCGCTACGTCGAAATGGAGACCGCGTAGCCACAGAGGTCAGTCATCCGCCGCGGCTCGGCCGTATGCTCTGTCCGATTCCTCGGTGGCTGGTGGCTGTTCTCCGACGGACGATTCGTCGGTTGCCTGCTCCGTTTCCTCGCTCGGTGGTGTCGTGTACAGCAGTCCGCGGGCCGTGCTCTGTGCCATACTGTCCCGCTCTCGTGGATGGATATGAATCCCTGCCTAAGACAGATAATGGTGTATAATTACATATGTATTGGATGGGGACAACGGTTAGGGTCCGGCGGTCGAGAGTCGGGTATGGCGCGCAGTCAGGACCCGGTTCAATCACGCGATGACGGGTCCCGTGACCGCTACGACGTCACGACGTGGGAAGTGCGCACGCCGCTCGACCGGGTGGCCGTCTGGCTTCACTGGGTGCTGACGACCACCGTGCGCTGGCTGCTGGTGTTCCTCGCGTTCGGGATTCTCGTCTGGATCGTATCGAGAAGCGACCTGCTGCGCGTTCTCGACCCCGTGGTGAGCGCGTTCACAGTGTTATCGCTCCTGCCGGCGCTCGCGCTCGTCGCCTACGTCTGGTGGACCGACACCGCCACCGCCGAGCCGTTCTCGCTGCTCGCGGTGACGTTCGCCCTCGGCGTGCTCTTCGCGGGCTTTGCCGCAATCATCAACGGCGTCGGGAGTTTCCTGCAGATCATCCCGGTTGTCGGCCCGGTCTGGTTCTTCTATCTGGTCGTCGGCCCGGTCGAGGAGACGGTGAAGTGGCTCGCGGTCAGGATGTACGCCTACCGAAGCCCGCGGTTCGACGCGGTCATCGACGGGGCGGTCTACGGCGCGGTCGCGGGGCTTGGCTTCGCCACCATCGAGAACGCCCTCTACATCACCGATGCGGTAAGCAATCCCGTCATCGGTAACGTTCTGGGTGCTGGCGGCGGCATCACGCCCGCACGGGCCATCGCCGGTCCCGGCCACGTCATCTACTCGGCGTTTGCGGGCTACTATCTCGGCTTGGCGAAGTTCAACCGCGACCGCGCCGGCCCAATCGTCGTCAAGGGATTGCTGATAGCGGCGCTCATCCACGCGACCTACAACACGCTCACGTTCGTTCCGGCGACTGTGGCCCTCGTGCTCGGCGTCCCGAACTACCTCACCCTCCTCGGATTCGTCGTGCTCTACGACGGCTTCTTCGGGTATTTCCTCTATCGAAAGCTCGCACGCTACCGGGCATACTACCGCGCCACCCGCAACGACGGGGCGCTGTCGCCCGTCGAGCGCACCGAGTTCGAGGAGTGACTCCTCAGGAGTCGGAATAAGCACCCGACCCCGACCGACCCCACCCCTCGCTCAACACGCCCTACCAGTCGGTGCTCCTGACTGGTGGACTGATTCTCGTGTTCATCTTCACCTTCACGGTGCTATTCGGCGGTGGTCCCGAGAGCGCGGCGGTTCTCCATCTGCCGTTCGCGCTGCCGCTGGTCGGGGCGGAACTCCACCTCGGCATCGAGGCCATCACTCATTTCGCGGACTTCATGTTGCTCACCGGACTCATCGTGGTCAACCTCGTGGTCGTGCAGTCCCGACGGAAGTTCCCCGACTTCGATAGGGCATTCGAGGTGCCAGCCGTGCCGTGGGTGCCCGCAATCGCGGTGCTCGCCAATCTCGTCCTGCTCGTGAACGTCGAACCGTCGAGCATCGTGTTCGGTCTGCTCGCCGAGGTGGTGGGAATCGGCTTCTGGTTCGCGTGGAAGGGCCGCTCGCACTCGACCGAGGAAATCGAACGGCAGACGCCGACGGCCGTCGCCGAACGCAACCCGTCGGGCCACGAGCGCGATTATCGTCTCGTCGTCCCCATCGCAAACCCCGACCACGTCGAGCAGTTGATGACGACGGCGGTCGACGTCGCACGGGACAGACACGGTGAAATACTCGCACTTTCGGTCGTGGACCTGCCCGATCAGACGCCGCTGTCGGAGGGTCGCCAGTACGTCGACGAGCGCCGCGAGGTGCTCGACCGCGCGATGGCGTTCGCCGAGGGAGGACACGAACTGTCCTCCGACGGGAGCGGTACCGTCGAGGACGCAGGTACGGATGCGGAAACGGTGGACGTGCCGATCAGCGGGACGATCCGCATCGCTCACGACATCGCCGACGCCATACTGCACACCGTCAAGCAGTACGACACCGACGCGGTCCTGCTCGGCTGGGGTGGCTGGCGGGCGCGTCGCCGGGAGGTCGTCCTCGGGAGCACCGTCGACACGGTGGTCACCGAGGCCGACTGCGACGTCCTCGTCGAGCGCATCGACCCCGGCACGCCAATGACGGTCGAACCGATACTGCTGCCGACCGCCGGCGGGCCACACGCGGAGCTGGCCGGCGAGGTCGCCCGC
>CAZJHA010000182.1:0-4661 GCA_964545755.1 uncultured Halobacteriales archaeon
AGAGCTGGCCGAACCCGCCCTGCCAGCCGGCCATCGAGGACATGTTGATGATGCGCCCCCAGCCGCGCTCGCACATCGCGGGGAACACCTCGCGGGTGACGTTATAGGAGCCGGTGAGGTTGACCGCGAGGTCGCGCTCCCAGATGTCGTCCTCGAAGTCCTCGACCCGTGCACGGGCGTCGACCATCCCGGCGTTGTTCACGAGTACGTCGATACCGCCCGTTTCCTCGCGGATGGCCTCGAGAGTCGAGGAAACGTCCTCGCGGTCGGTAAGGTCACATTGAACGGCGTGAGCCGTGCCGCCGTCGTCTTCGATGCCGTCGGCGACGGTCTCGGCTCCGTCTTCGTCCACGTCGAGGACAATGATTTCTGCGCCTTCGTCGGCAAGGGTCTCGCAGTCTTCGCTGCCGATGCGTCCGCCGCCGCCGGTGACGAGTGCCGTCTTGTCGTCGAGTCCGAAGTCCATGTGCGCGTGGACACTCGCGGGCCGCCGTGAAATCCGTTGCTCCCCGAATGTGTGGCCGTTTATGAGGGGACGCGGCAGTCGATGGACTGGTATGCGTCGAGGACGTTCATCGACCGATGGAAGAACCGGACGATACGACGCCCAATCCCGGCCGCGAGACCGAGAGCGCGACGTGTGAGAACTGCGGCGCGCGCCTCGACCCGCTCGAATGGGAGACCCTCGACGATGACGCGGAAGCCAACGAGGACCTCCATTTCTGTGACGAGGAGTGTATCGAAGAGTGGCGAGCAGAGAGGTAGACGAACGAACGTGTGGCGGTAGCAGTGGCGCGCTGTGAAACCGGCCGCAGGCCGGTGAGCGCGCGAGGGATAAGCGGAGTGAGGGCGAAGCCCGAACGGATCGAATCAGTTGGGGAGGGTGTGGCCGTCGCGGTGCAGTGGTGGGTAGTTATTCGCACCGCGAACAAGCGAAGCGAGTGAGCGGGTATTTTTAGTCCAGGTTTTTGCGACGAGTGGTGCGTGAGCGACCGACGGGAGCGAGCGCACCCGAGGAGTAAAAAAGTGGGGCGGACGAATTATACCGCTCACTCACCAAGGGAGTGGTATGCCCAAATACTCCACCGGCGATTCTGCCGGGGGCGGCGGGAGCTGTGAACTCTGTGGAACGTCGAGCGACGATTTGACCACGGCGACGGTCGCCGGGGCCGAACTCGACCTCTGTCCCGACTGCGTGCCCCACGGCGAGCAGGACCGGCGGTCGAGCCGCGACAGTGGGAGCCGTGACGGGGATTCCGGCGGCCACGAACGGGACAGCCGACAGCGGGCGGCCAGAAACGTCGCCAAACTCGCGGACGCTCAGACGGGCGATTCCAGCCACTGGGAGCGCGAGGGGACGAACTACGACCGCGACCAACTCCCATACCTCGTCTCGGGCTACGGCGACCGGGTACGGAGCGCGCGCGAGGACGCCGACCTCGGCATCGAGGAGCTGGCCGACGAACTCGACACCGACCCGAAGAGCCTCGACGCGATAGAGGAGGGGCGGGCCGCTCGCGCGGGCGTCGGTGGCTCGCTGGTCGAAGCGCTCGAAGACCGCCTCAGCGTGACGCTCGTCGATTCCTGAATCGAACTGTCCGACGAGCGGACGGCTTTTGCCCGCGCGCTCGTATTCGGGGTATGGACCTCACCGCCGAACAGCGCGCCATCCGCGACACTGTCCGGGAGTTCGCCCGCGAGGAAATCAGGCCCGAGGCCGAGCAAGCCGACCGCGAGGAGACCTTTCCCGAGGAGGTCTGGGATGGCCTCGCCGAACTGGACATGACCGGGCTGACGACGCCCGAGGAGTATGGCGGGTTCGACGCCGATTCGCTCACCTACAGTCTGGTCAACGAGGAACTCGCCGGCGGGATGCTCGCGGTGGCGACCGCGCTGTCGGTCCACTGTCTCGCAACTTCTTGCATCGCCGAGTTCGGCGACGAAGACCAGCGCTCGCGCTGGCTGCCCGAGATGGTCGATGGCCGCCCTGTGGGCGCGTTCGCGCTCTCGGAACCCCACGCCGGCTCGAACCCCGCCGCGATGAGTACCGAGGCACGGCGCGACGGCGATGAATACGTCATCAACGGCGACAAACAGTGGATCACCAACGGCGAGCGCTCGGGAGTAATCATTCTCTTTGCGAAAACCGACCGCGAAGACGACCGAAGCATTACGCAGTTTCTCGTTCCGAAGGACACGGAGGGGCTGGAAGTCGGCCCCAAAGAGGACAAACTCGGCCTGCGCGCGAGCGACACGACGAGTCTGACGTTCGACGACGCGCGGGTTCCGGCCGAAAATCGCCTCACTGAGGAGGGCCGCGGGCTGTCTGCAGCGCTGTCGATTCTCACCGGCGGGCGCATCGCCATCGCCTCCCAAGCCGTGGGTCTCGCCCAGCACGCACTCGACGAGTCGCAGGGGTATGCCCAAGAGCGCGAGCAGTTCGGCGACGCCATCAGTGAGATTCAGACGATTCGGCACAAGCTCGCCGAGATGCGAACGAAGACACAGGCCGCGCGGCTGCTGACGCGGGATGCGGCCCGGCGTGCTGACAGGGGTGAGGAGTATCGGGAAGCGGCGAGCATGGCGAAGTATTTCGCCAGCGAGAGCGCCGTCGAGGTGGCCAACGAGGCCGTCCAGATTCATGGCGGCTACGGCTACACTACTGAAGGCGGTGTCGCGCGGCTCTATCGGGACGCGAAGATCACCACCATCTACGAGGGGACGACCGCCATCCAGAAGAACGTCATCGCCCGGGAACTGCTCGACTAACCGAAGCCGACTTCCCCCGTCCTGTCCTCCCGTCGGTATGACCGTCACCGTTCCCGAGGACGTCGAGGCCGTCGTCTACGACCTCGACGGAACGCTCGTGCGCCTCACCGTCGATTGGCAACGCGTCGAGGCCGACATCGCCGGAATGCTCCGCGAGGAGGGTATCGACCCGGCCGGTCTCGATGCGTGGACGATGCTCGATGCCGCCGAGGAGGTGGGCGTCGAAAGCGAGGTGGAGTCGCTCATCGCCGCGGCCGAGCGCGATGGCGCACACGAGTCGCGCCGGCTGGCCTTCGCCGACGAGATCGAAACCCGGCTCCCCGCCGGGGTTTGCTCGCTCAACTGCGAGGAAGCCTGTCGTATCGCGCTCGAAAGACACGACCTCGCCGAGCGGATGGGCAGCGTCGTCGGGCGCGATTCGGTGTCCGAACGAAAGCCCGCACCGGAGCCGCTGTTGGCCGCCGTCGGGGAACTCGGTGCGACTCCCGAGCGGACGCTCTTTGTTGGTGATTCCGCGGGTGACCAGGAAGCCGCCGAACGGGCCGGCACGCGCTTTTCCTACGTCGGCGACGGGCCGACGAGTTACTGAGTGTGGGTCCGGCGTGCGTAGCCATAGACCACCACTGCGACGAGAATCCAGACGACAGCACCGACGCGGACCGCAAAGGAGACGCGCGCGTTCCACGACTCGAGGGGGGTACCCGCCGAGAGCACGGCGACGACCGGAGCACCGACGACGATGGTGAGGACGAACGTGACCTGCATCACCCAGCCGTAGTCGACGCCCTCGGGGTCGGATGTCTCGACGGGGTCGGGCACAGTCAGAGGTCCGCGCGCGCGGCGATAAGTCGTGTGGTCAGTCATCCGGACACGTTTAACCCCGCCGGGCGTGAGAGGCGGGTATGCCAACGACAGTCGGCGAGTTCCGTGCCGGCGACGCGCCGCTGACGATGCTGACCGCCTACGACGCTCCCACTGCGGATGCCTGCGAGGCGGCAGGCGTCGACGCGATTCTCGTCGGTGACAGCATGGGCAACGCCGCGTTGGGCTACGACTCGACGCTGCCAGTCACTGTCGACGAGGTCGCAAGCCGGACGGGTGCGGTCGCGCGCGCGACCGAGGAGACGCTCGTCATCGCCGATATGCCTTTCCTCAGTTTCGGCGTCGACGAAGCCGCAAGCATCAAGAACGCCGGACGGATGGTCAAGGAAGCGGGCGCACACGCCGTCAAACTCGAAAGCGGTTCGCATACTGTGGAACTCACCGACCGCCTCGCCGACCTCGGGATTCCGGTGATGGCTCATCTCGGACTCACGCCCCAGAAGGTCAACCAGTTGGGCTATGCACGGCAGGGAACCGACCGCGAGGCCGCGAGCGAGATTGCGACCCTCGCCGACGCCCACGAGGAGGCCGGCGCGTTCGCGCTCGTGCTCGAACACGTGCCGGCGAACCTCGCTGAGCAGGTCACCGACGAACTCTCGATTCCGACCATCGGCATCGGTGCAGGTCCCGACTGTGACGGGCAGGTGCTCGTCGCCAACGACGTGCTCGGACTCGGCGAGGGGCTCCCACCCTTTGCCGCATCGTTCGGTGACGTTCGCGGCGAGATGGAGAGTGCAATCTCGGGCTACGTCGACGCCGTCGAAAGCGAGGAATTTCCGGCCGACGAGCACAGTCACGTCGAATCGGAGTTGAACGGCCTCTACTGAGGTGCTGATGCTGTGATGGCTGTGGGCTGCGGGGCGGTTGCGGCGGCGGTCCTGGCGGATGATGGGCGAAGGAGCGAGTGAAACGAGCGACTGAGGGCTTCTGCGGTACTGTGCGAGTGCGGTGTGGTTGCGGTGTGGTTGCGGTGTGGTTGCGGTGTGGTTGCGGTGTGGTTGCGGTGTGGT
>CAZJHA010000183.1:0-4636 GCA_964545755.1 uncultured Halobacteriales archaeon
TCGGCCGCGAGCCGACGCGCGCGGAGGCCGCGCTGTTCGAGAACCTCTGGAGCGAACACTGTGCGTATCGCTCCTCGCGACCGCTGCTGTCGGCGTTCGAGAGCGAGGGTGAACACGTAGTGATAGGACCGGGCGACGACGCCGCTGTGGTCGCGCTGCCGGACGGGGAGACCTACATCACGTTCGGCATCGAGAGCCACAACCACCCCTCCTACGTCGACCCCTACGACGGTGCTGCCACGGGCGTCGGCGGCATCGTCCGTGACACGCTCTCGATGGGTGCGTACCCGATAGCGCTGCTCGATTCGCTCTACTTCGGCGGGTTCGACCGCGAGCACTCGCGCTATCTGTTCGACGGCGTCGTGGAGGGTATCGCAGACTACGGCAACGCCATCGGCGTTCCCACGGTCGGCGGAAGTCTCTCGTTTCACGCGGGCTACGAAGGCAACCCGCTCGTCAACGTCGCCTGTGTCGGTCTTCTCCCCGAAGAGCGCCTCCTCACCGCCGAGGCCCAGCGCACGGGCAACAGGCTCGTGCTCGTCGGCAACGCGACGGGGCGGGATGGGTTGGGTGGCGCGAGCTTCGCGAGCGAGAATTTGGGCGAGGACGCAGAAACCGAAGACCGCCCGGCGGTACAGGTCGGCGACCCCTACGCCGAGAAGCGGCTCATCGAAGCGAACGAAGCCCTCCTTGACGAGGGTATCGTGGAATCGGCACGGGATTTGGGCGCGGCGGGCCTCGGCGGGGCCTCCTCGGAACTGGTTGCCAAGGGCGGCTTCGGCGCACGTATCGACCTGGGGACCGTCCACCAGCGCGAACCCGGGATGAACGCGCTCGAAATCCTGCTCGCCGAATCACAGGAACGGATGTGTTACGAAGTAGCTTCCGAGAACACCGACCGAGTCGCGGCGATTGCCGAACGCTTCGACCTCGGCTGTTCGGTCATCGGCGAGGTCACCGACGGGAACTACACCTGTGTGTTCGATGGCGAGACCGTCGTCGACGTTCCGGCCGAATTCCTCGCCGACGGCGCGCCGACGAACGACCTTCCAGCCGAGCGGCCGGCGGAACCGGACCGCGAACTGCCCAGCCCCGACCTCGAAGCGACCTTCGAACGGTTGCTCGAACACCCGAACACCGCGAGCCGCGAGTGGGTCTATCGACAGTACGACCACGAGGTCGGGCTTCGCACCGCCCGCGGTCCCGGTGACGACAGCGCCGTGCTGGCGATTCACGAGACCGATACGGGTCTCGCGCTGTCGGCGGGTGCCGAGCCGAACTGGACGGCGGCGAACCCCCACGAGGGAGCGCGCGCGGTCGCGCTCGAAAACGCCACGAATCTCGCCGCGAAGGGCGCGACGCCGCTGGCCGCGGTCGACTGCCTCAATGGCGGCAACCCCGAAAAATCGGACGTCTATGGCGGATTCTCGGCCATCGTCGACGGGCTTGCAGAGATGTGTAACTCGCTTTCGGTGCCGGTGGTCGGCGGTAACGTCTCGCTCTACAACGACTCGGCGGCGGGCGCAATCCCGCCGACGCCGACGCTGGCGATGGTCGGCGCGCGCGACGGCTACGATGCCCCGCCGACCGCGCTCGCGGGCGCGGGCACCCTCCTTCTGGTCGGCGACCGTGCGCTCGCTGGGAACGAGGTCGGATTGGGTGGTTCCCAGTATCTCGATTGTGCCGGCGGAACGGACCGTTTCCCGACGCTTCCCGAGAGACCACAGACGCTGGTTGAGACGCTCGCCGAGGTGGCGAACCAGGAGGAAACGCTTGCGGTTCACGACGCGAGCCATGGCGGGCTCGCGGTGACGCTCGCCGAGCTGGTTTCGGATGATGCTGGCGCAGTCGTGGATATCGACGGCCCGGCGAGCGCCGCCGAACTCTGCTTTCACGAGCAGCCGGGCCGGGCGGTTGTCGAGACGACGAATCCCGCAGCGGTCCGCACGGCGTTTGCGGACGTGGCTCCGGTCCACGACATCGGCACGGCGACCGGTTCGGGGCGGCTCGAACTCGCTGCTGGCGAACTCGAACTGTCGATGTCGGCCGGTATCATCGCCAAGCGACGGGCCGCCCTCGACCGCGCGATGGACTGAATCAGTTCCGTATCGCCCGCTCGATGGCTGTATCGAGCGACATGTGCTCGACCGCGACGAACTCGTCGATGTTCCCCTCCCTGACGATGACGGTGTTGTCAAGCCCCTCAACGAGCGGCGCGACGACGGTCTCGGGGACGTCGGTGAGCCGGGCGAGCCAGCGTGCAGACAGGTGTTCGCTCAGCCACGGCACGCCGACGACGACCAGCCAGCGGTCGTGTGCGCGCGCCACGCGCTGGAGGAGGTCGGCGTAAGTGAGTACCGTCGGACCGCCGATATCGAACGATCTCCCCCGTGTTTCGGACGCATCGAGTACCGTGCCGAGATACCCCACAACGTCCTCGATGGCGATTGGCTGGCAGTTCGTTCGCACTCCGGTGGGAAGCGGCAAGACGAACATCTGCGGGAGATGGGTGACGAACTGTCGCATCATCTCGAAGCTCGCCCCGCCCGCGCCGACGATGACCGCCGCCCGGAGGGTCGTCAAATCGTACTCGCCCGCGCCGAGCAGCCGCTCGACCTCGTGGCGCGAGCGGAGGTGTGGCGAGAGTGCGTCGGATTCACGGCCGAGACCGCCGAGATATACCACCCGCGAGCACTCGGCAGCGCTCGCCGCACGCGCGAAGTTCCGCGCCGCACGCCGGTCGCGGGCGACGAAATCGGTCGCGTCCATCGAGTGCACGAGGTAGTAGGCCGCCTCGCAGCCGTCGAAGGCGTCCTCGAACGTGCCCGCTTCGAGTAGGTCGCCCTCGACGACGCGGGCCGGCGGGCCATCGTAGCGTTCGGCGTTCCGGGTGAGAACGGTGAGGTCGTGACCGGCCGCGGCGAGGGTCGGAAGGAGGCGTCCGCCGACGAATCCCGTCGCGCCGGTCACCAGAACGCGCATGTCTCTTCGAGCGTTCGTGTCCGCATAACATCTCTCACTCGTGGCGGCCGCGTCGCTTCGAACGAAGGAAAAGCGGGGACGAGGATGGGGAGGGGGTGTGATGATGCCAGGCAACGGAGTCGCCCCCGCCGGCGCGGAGCCTCGCCGGCTCCGATTCGAGGTGACTGCGGTGTTGTAATAAGCTTTGTGTGGGTCGAACCGCGGTTCGTTCACTCGCCGTGGAGGACGAACTCGATGCGCTCGGTGTCGGCACCCTTGGATGTGCGCTCGACGATGTCCAGCTCGCCGAGTTCGCCGAGGCTATCGACGTGTGTGCCGCCGCAGGGACAGACATCGATGTCGCCGATGGCGACCGCGCGCAGCGGGTCGACATCCTCGGGAATCAAATCGAGGTTCGTCCGTCCGTCGGGCGTTTCGGCTTCGAGGGTCGCCCGCGAGCGGTTTTCCTTTTTCACAGGCATATCGCGCTCGATGAGGGCGTTCGCCCGCTCCTCGATATCCCGGAGGTCGCTCTTGTCGAAATCGGCCGGCGCGAAGTCGATGCGCGCGTGGTCGTCGTATATCTGGTTGCCGGCGGTGCTCGCGCCGTACTCGTCGAGGACGACCTTCGAGACGACGTGTTGGGCGGTATGATAGCGCATGTGGGCGTGGCGGCGTTCCCAATCGAGTTCGCCGTGCACACTCGTGCCCTCCGCGGGGAGGTCGCCCTCTATCGTGTGTCGAATCTCGCCGTGGTCCTTCCTGACGTCGACGACGCGCGCCTCGCCACCATCCCACGAGAGGCTGCCGTGGTCCGGCGGCTGTCCGCCGCCTTCCTTGTAGAAGAGCGTCCTGTCGAGCACGACGGTTATGGCCGATTCGTCGACTTCCGTGACGCGGGCGTCGAACTCGCGGCGGTACTCCTCGTCAGGGAGGTAGAGCTGTTCGGTCACAGGTCGGATATCGGTGCGGACGGATATGGGTGTTCCTCCATCGCGGACGTCGCCACGCTCGGGGATGACGCGCGTCTGACGGGGTATTATTATGGTGGGTTCGAATCGAAGCAGTATGTCACGTCGCCACCGCCGTCCCGGTTCGTCCGGGAGCTTTGCCGGTGTGAATCGTGTGGGCGAGATGGAAACGGTCGACCGCGCCAGCGTCGTCGGCAGCGCGCCGATCATCGCCGGCACGGGGTTCGTGCTCAGTCGCGCGGTAGCCATCGTTCTCGCCGGCGCGTCCGGCCTCACCTTCCTGTGGGGGCTGGTCATCGGTCTCGCCTTCGCCACCGCCGGCGTCGTCGTGCTCGCCTCGACCGAAACGGGGTTCGAACAGGGTCATTCCGCCCGCCGAATCGAGCGGATTCCATTCACCACGGCCGGAGGGGTCCTGTTGCTGTCGCTGCTCACCGGTGTCGTCCTCGGTACCGTCCTCTGACCCGTCCCGCCTTCGAACCGTCGTCTTCCGGCTGATTTTTTCGTTTCGAGCGCACCAGTACTGAGCCAAACGCGTAGCTTTTTGTTTCATCGAGGAAGCAACACATACAGCGCTGTGCACGAACAAAATATACATGGATGATTCACATCGGGCCGGCGATTGATGGACGGGGCGTTCTTTGAACGGGCAGCGGAGGGGTTGGCGGTGGTGGACCCGATAGAGCGCCATCGGTACGTCCTCT
>CAZJHA010000184.1:0-4584 GCA_964545755.1 uncultured Halobacteriales archaeon
GTGCCCTTGACCTGTGCACGCGTCGCACCCGTGAGTTCATCGCGCAGGCGGTCGAGAATCGCCTCGGTGACGCTCATCTCGACGTCGCTTTCGAGCAGCGCCATCTCCAACTCGAACAGCGGCCCCTCAAGCTCGGCGGCCTCGATAAGCGACTGTCCGGTGGCGAACAGCTTCGCGCGCGTCCCGAGTCCGAGTTTTTCCTCGCTCTCGCCGTCGTCTGTCTCGTCGGCCGACGACGGCCGACTCAATCGCGTTCTGGTGGGTTCATCGTCAACAGCCCCGGATTCCGCTTCCATCTCGCTCTCCGCATCCCCCACAGCCGCCTCGTCCGGGGTCGGTTCGGTCGTCGCCGGCTCGACAGCAGCCTCGGTCCCCGTCGCTTCGGTCTCGTCCGGCGTGTCGGGTTCCGCGTCGTCGGTTCCGTCACTAGAGATATCGCCCGTCTCGGGCGCTGTCGCGGCTGATTCGTCGGTTTCCGTAGCGGATGTGGCTTCGGCTGCGGGGTCGTTTTCGGTCTCGACGTCCTCGGCATCGGCGGCCGCCTCGTCGATCTCCTCCTCGGCATCCTGCCGGAAACTGTTGAGTCGGTCTTTGAGTCCGTCGAACATCGCCTACTCGTCGTCGTCCTGTCCCAGCCCACCCATCTGTCCCTGAAGCTGCTGCATCTGCTGCTGTTGGAGCTGCTGGGCCTGCTGTTCGAGTTCCTCGCGCTCGCTTTCGATCTCGGTGATGTCCTCGCTGACCTCCTCGATGCGGTCGTCGAGGGCGTCGCGTTTTCGTTCGAGGGTTTCGATTGCACCCTCCTCGTCGCGTTCGGCCGCGTAGCCGCCGAGACTGACGACCGTCTCGTCGACGTTCTGGACCTCGGCGCGGACGTAGGCATCGCCGCCCAGCGGTACCTGTACCGTGGAACCACTGTCGAGGTTTTCGAGTGCCTCGGTCGCCTCGTCGATCTCGCGCTGTTCTTCGCGGAACTCCTCGATCTCCTCCTCCATCGCCTCCTTCTGGCGTTCGAGAACGTCGAGTTCCTGCGAGAGCTGTTCGAGCTGGCCGCCACCGCCACCACCCATACTCATCGGCCTGCCTCCATAGCGTGCTCTCGACTGTGCGTCTCGCTGTCGGTGACGAACGTATCCATATCCGTGCTGGGTGAGCACGCCGGAAGTATGTTGTCCTCTGCTGGCGACAACGGGAGACCGGTTATGCGGTCTCGTCGATGTAGCCGAGCGCGTCCTCGATGCGGCCGAGTTCCGGTCCCGTACACTCCTCGCCGGCAACGTATCCCTGTGCGTTGGCGAGCAGCCCCGACCCGACCAGCGGCGCGCCGTAGTTCACGGTCCCGATGTCCGCGGGCACGCCGAGCAGTTCTTCGAGGAAGTCGAGTTCCTCGTCGGTCGATTGGGGATGACAGAGCACGCCCCGGCCCGTAGCGACCGCCGCCGTCCCCACAGTCCTGACGCCCGCGAGCGCACCCCGCTCGACCGGCACGTCGAGATGCTCGCCGACCGCCGCGGCGGCGTCGTCGGGAAGGTCCGGGTGGACGTACGCACCCGTGTCGTTTGCGAGCACGACGTTGCCCGCGGCGTTGATGCGACCGGGCAGCGTTGCGACCGGGAGATCGGTGGCGTCGGCGATGCGCTCGCGCTCGGTATCGCTCACGCGGTCGCTCGTGAGCAACCCGTTCGAGTTGCCGGCGACGAGCGCGCCCACAGTTCCGGAACCGGCGATGGTCGTCTTCACTACAGGGACGCCGAGTTCCTCGGCGAGGTCGTCGAGAAAGCCGTCGCCGATGTCGGGTCTGACGAGCAGACACCGGTCGGTCGCGCGGGCGAAGACACCGACGTACGAGGAACCGGAAAAGGCCGCGCGGAGCACGTTATTCGGCGTGCTCGGCTTCGACGACGCGCTCGCCCTCCTCCTCGAAGCGGGCCGCGCGCACGCGAAGCTTGCTCGGCGGGTTCGAACGCCCGTGTTCCCAGACCGCCTCGTTGATGGAGGGGTCGAGGCGCACGGTATCGAGGTCAGCCTTGAAGTGCTGGGCGAGATGCTCGCGGATGAGCGTCATGGCTCTGTCGGCAGCCTCGTGGTTCGCGCCCGCTTTCACCTTGCGGAGCGGGACCGTCACGACGCGCTCCTCGAAGTCGTCGGCGCTCATTCGTCCGTATCCGACCGCCGCCAGTTGCGCCGCTTGGGGTTGCGCATCGTATCGCGGTCGGTCTTCATGATGACCCACGCCGGCACGCGGGAGTTCTGGCGTTCGAGTTTCCCGAGGCGCTTCTTCTTCGCCTTCGAGTTCTTGCTCATGGTGGATTCCTTTCCGCGGCGTCGTTTAAATCCTTGTCCTTCCACGCCCACCGTTTGCTACGGTCCTCGCCTTGCTCGTTCCCTCGCGAAATGTGTATCAAAAGCCGCCGTCACCTCCTTCGGAGGTTCCTCGACCCACTCACCCGTCTCCGCCCCGCTCACTCGTCTTCGATTCGTTCACGGGAGTAATTCTCTCACTTTCCGAGAACACGACCTACTTACAACTCGAACCGCTCGACAGTGGTATATTCGGGTCCGTCGTCGCCGAGCACGCTCTCGGTCAGTTCTACCGCCTCGATATCGCGGGTGCCCACTGTCGGGTCGGTCTCGGCGAGCGCGCGCTGGACCCGTTCTTTCCCGCCGGCGTGGTCCATCCGCGCTATCGTCGCGTGCGGCGTGAACTCGTGGTCTGCGGGGTCGAACCCCATCGCGACCGTTCGCTCCTCGATTGCTTCGTGCAATCGGGTGAGTTCCGCACTCCCCTCGCGGACGCCGACCCAGAGCACGCGGATGTACTCCTCGCTCGGGAACGCGCCGAGACCGCCGAATTCGGCGGTGAAAGGGCTGATACCTGCCTCCTCAACCGTGGTTTCGAGCGCGTCGATGAGGTCCTCAACTCGCTCGTCGCCCACATCGCCGAGGAACTTCAGCGTGACGTGGACGTTCGCCGGGTCGGTGCGTCGAACGCCGCCCGCGTCGGCGAATCGTTGCTGTACGTCCGCGATGTCACCTTCGAGACCCGCGAGGTCGACGCTGACGAACAGGCGCATACGGGAACCACGAGGCCACAGGTCTTAATCACGGTCGTCTCATAGGAAAGCCATGACCGACGACGACCCGCGCGATCCCGACCGGGGCCGCAAACGGGACGACCATCCCTTCTCCGAGGGCGAAGGCTTCGACGACCCCGAGGGGTTCGACCTCGACCCGCCCGAACTCGCCGTCGACCCGAGCGAAGTCGACCCAATCGATTCTCGGGTACTGACCGACCTGCTCGACGAGCGCCAACTCGGCACCGAGGACGTCGACGTCGAGGAACTCATCGAGGTTGGCCTGAGCTACATCGAGATCAACCGGTACGAACAGGCCACCGAAACCTTCGAGCGCGCCGCCCAGTTCGCCGACGACGACCGCATCGAACAGGAGGCACGGGTGAACAAGGGCGCGGCCCACGCCGAATTGGAGGAGTACGACGCCGCCATCGGAGCCTACCGCGAGGCGCTCGATATCGATGCCGATGCCGCACACGCCGCGAGCGCCGAGACCAACCTCGCCTACGCGCTCTTCGAGAGCGGGCGCAGCGAGCAGGCCTTAGAGCACGCCGAACGCGCCGTCGAGCGCGACCACCGCTTCGCGCAGGGGTGGTACAACCGTGGCTTCTTCCTGCTCGAACGCGGGCTTGCCGAGGAGGCGCTCGAAAACTTCGACAACGCGCTCCGACTCGATTTCCGCAACGCCGAGGTGTTGGAAGAGAAGGCCCGTGCGCTCGAAGAGGTCGGTGAGGACGAGCGCGCCGAGGAGGTCGCCGAGGAGGCCAGAGAACTGCGCGAGGATGCCGAGGAGGAACTCGTCCGTGATCGTCAACGAACGCGAAACGCCTGAGGGACGGCTCGTCGCGGTCTGTGACGAGAGCGTGCTCGGCGAGACCTTCGACAACGACGGCGTCGCCTTCGAAGTCACCGAAGAATTCTACGACGGCGAGCGCGCCGACGAGGAGCACGTCGTGGCGAGTCTCGCGCGTGCCCGCGTGGCGAACATCGTC
Source organism: uncultured Halobacteriales archaeon (assembly GCA_964545755.1). Classification (GTDB taxonomy): domain Archaea; phylum Halobacteriota; class Halobacteria; order Halobacteriales; family Halococcaceae; genus Halococcus. The sequence continues at coordinate 4,067 of CAZJHA010000184.1, forward strand.
GGGTCCGAGTCAGTGGATATCGCGGTCGAGCACGGCTTCATCGAGGAGGCGAACGTCCTCGACGTGGGCGGGACGACCCACGCCCAACTGGTGCGCCTCGGCTGAGTTACTCGTCGACGAGGCTGCCGAAGTGTTCGATGGGCACGCCCTCCATCGTCGTCATGTCCAGTCCGTGGCGCTCGGCGGCCAGCGAGAGCTCGAAGACCGAATCGCGGTCGGGCGCTTCGAAGACCAGCAGGAAGTCGAACCGGCCGAGCAGCGCGTACGTGTCCTTGATTTCGGCGTCGATCTCCTCGACTTCGAGGTTGATGTCGCCCCACAACGAGGCGAGTTCCTGGAGGTCCTGAAACTCCGCTCCGTCGGCTTCGACCAGCGACAGCCACGTCTGCATGGGACATGTTCGGCGGGCACACCGTAAAGAGATTCCGGCCCACAAGGATGGCCCGCCGACCGCTTGCGGATGCCGGCGGAAGTCGTATCCGGGCCGCACCATTGGCCATCGGTATGGGCTATTCGAC
>CAZJHA010000185.1:0-4579 GCA_964545755.1 uncultured Halobacteriales archaeon
CCTCCTCGATGGACATATCGAGCACGTCGGCGATGGTCTCGCCCTTGTAGGTCACATCCAAGGTCTCGTCGTTGTAGCGCGCACCGCCACACTCCTCGCAGGGGACGTGAACATCGGAGAGGAAGTTCATCTCGATTTTCACCGTTCCCTGCCCACCACAGGCCTCACAGCGCCCACCCTTGACGTTGAAGGAGAAGCGGCCCTTCTCGTAGCCGCGCTGTTTGGCGAGTTTCGTCTCCGCGAACAGTTCGCGGACGTAATCGAACACGCCCGTGTAGGTCGCGGGGTTCGACCGCGGCGTCCGGCCGATAGGCGACTGATCGATCAATCGCACGGTCTCGACCCCCTCATACTCGATGGCGTCGTGCTCGCCGGGGTCCACAGTCCGATTGTCGTTCATCTCGCGGACCAATCCCTTGTAGAGGACGTCGTGCATCAGGGTGGACTTTCCCGACCCCGAGACGCCCGTGATGGCCGTGAAACAGCCAAGCGGAATCGACACATCGAGGTCGTCGAGGTTGTGCTGGCGCGCGCCGCGAATCGTGAGTTCGCCCTCGGCCTCTCGGCGTTTCTCGGGCACGGGAATTTCCTTCCGGCCGCTGAGATACGCGCCGGTGAGCGAGTCGTCGGTGCGCTCGATCTCGTCAACTGTGCCCTGTGCGACCACCTCGCCGCCGCGCTTGCCGGGGCCGGGACCCATGTCGATGACCTCGTCGGCGCGGCGCATCGTCGCCTCGTCGTGTTCGACCACCAGCAGGGTGTTGCCGAGGTCGCGCAGCTCTTCGAGGGTGTTCAGGAGTCTGTCGTTGTCGCGCTGATGAAGGCCAATCGAGGGTTCGTCGAGCACGTAGAGCACCCCCACCAGCCCGGAACCGATCTGGGTGGCGAGGCGAATCCGCTGGCTCTCACCCCCCGAAAGCGTCGCAGCCTGCCGATTGAGCGTGAGATACTCCAATCCGACCTCGCACATGAACCCGAGCCGGGCGCGGATTTCCTTCAGGATCTCCTCGGCGATCTTTCGATTCCGCTCGCTCATCCCTGCTTCCATCCCCTCGAAGTGCTCGCGCGCGTCGCCGATGGACATACGATTCACGTCGGTGATGGCGGTATCGTCGACGAGCACCGCGCGACTCTCGGGTTTCAACCGCGTTCCGTCACAGGCCGGGCAGGTGGTAACGGCCATAAACGTCTCGATGTGCTCGCGCGTGCTCTGACTCTCGGTCTCGACGTGGCGGCGTTCGAGGTTCGGGATGACGCCCTCGAAGCGCTTTTTCTTGCGCCGCGTGCCGTTTTTCGTCCGGCGCTCGAAGATCACTTGCTCGCTGGTTCCATACAGAAACGCCGCCTGCACGCTCTCGTCGAGTTCCTCGAAGGGTGTATCGAGCGAGACGTCGAAGTGATTGGCCATGGCATCGAGCCGGGTCCGATAGTACGACCGCGAGTAGCTCCACGGCTCGAACACCTCGCGCAGCGGCTTTCCGGGGTCCTGCACCACGAGGTCCTCGTCGACCTCCTTCGTCTCGCCGATGCCCTCACACTCCGGGCAGGCTCCGTGCGGGCTGTTGAACGAAAAGGACCGGGTCTCGATTTCGCTGATGTCGATGCCGCAGTGGGTACACGCGAGCGCCTCCGAGAACTCGATGACCGCACGGTCGGTGTCCTCACCGGCTAAATCGCCCGTCGCCCGTGCGGTTGCGCCGCCGATATCGGCCTCGGGCGGGTCGGGAAGCACCACCTTCAACACGCCGTCTGCCTCCTCCAGTGCGGTCTCGACGCTGTCGGTGATGCGCGAGCGGGTATCGTCCGCTATCTTCACGCGGTCGACCACCACGTCGACGGTGTGGTCGTAGTTCTCGTCGAGTTCGGGGCGGTCGGTCGCGAGGTCGTAGGTCTCGCCGTCGACCTCCACCCGCGAGTACCCCTCGCTCACGAGGTCGTCGAACAGGTCCTCGAAGGCCCCTTTCTGGTCGCGGACCACGGGTGCGGCGATCTTCGCCTTCGTCCCCTCGGGCAGTTCGAGGATTCGGCGCACCATCTGCTGGGCGGACTGCTCGCCGACCTCCCGACCGCATTCGGGACAGTGGGGCGTGCCGACGCGCGCATAGAGCAACCGGAGGTAATCGTGGAGTTCCGTGACCGTTCCCACGGTGGAACGGGGGTTGTTGGCGGCGTTTTTCTGGTCGATGGAGATGGCGGGTGAGAGTCCTTCGACGGTCTCGACCTGCGGTTTGTCCATCTGGCCGAGGAAATTCCTGGCATACGCCGAGAGGCTCTCGATATACCGACGCTGACCCTCGGCATAGACGGTTTCGAAGGCCAGCGAGGATTTTCCCGAGCCGGACAGTCCAGTAACGACCGTGAGTGCCTCGCGGGGGATGGTGACGTCGAGGTCCTTCAGGTTGTGTTCTTCGGCTCCACGGACGACGATCTCGTCCTTACTCATTGCATCCTACTGGGGAGCGCGGACGGTGAAACCCTGTCGGTTCCCCACTTTTTCTCGTCCGGTGGTCCCGTGGACGGGCCATCAGCGGTCTTCAGAGCTTCGGCTCATTCCTCGAGGACGTGAGGCTGCCCCGCTGTCGCCCGACTCCACGGTCACCACACCGCCGGCCAGTACCGTCTCGCCGGCACGGACGGTTTCATTCATCTCGACGGCGAGGTCCGTACGGTCGACGTCAGGGGGCAAGAGCAGGTCCACACGACTCCCGAAACTGATGTGGCCGATGCGCTCGCCGCGTGCTATCAGGTCGCTCGGTTCGACGGTCGGATGGATGCGCCGGGCGAACGCGCCGGCGATCTGGACGACGGAGAACGCGCCGCAGTCGATTTCGACCTTCTCGTTTCTGTCCGAGTCCTTCGAGAACGCCGGCCGGTTCGCCCCCGGCGAGTGCGTCACCGTTTCAACTGTGCCGGCCATCGGCGCACGATTGACGTGAACGTCCGTGACGCCCATGTAGATGCCGACGCGCAGGCGCTCGCCCTCGCGGCGCAGGACCGACACGCGACCGTCGGCCGGCGCGAGGACACCCTCCCGAGGGATTTCGCGCTCGGGGTCCCGATGGAAGACGAGCGCGCCCACTCCCCCCGCGAACGCCACGACACCCGCTACCGGCGACAGCAGCGCCGCCACGGGTACGAAGGCGAACATGGGGATGGCGTATCGCCACGCATGGGACGCAACGCGCACGCTCGCCGTTATTCCCATCCGATAGGTGTGTCTTCCGATATGCACCGACCACCGCGCTTATTGAATCGGGTCCAGTAGACACACCGAATGGAGCGCCGCCACGCCCGCTACCCGTTTCTCGACGACGCGCGCCGTGCCGTCGGCGAGGCGGACTTCGACTTGCACTCGCTCGCCGACGACGAGCGAGTGCGCGAGCGCGCGACCGAACGGGTCGAACGCGCCCTCGACGACGGCACCGTCGGCGACTCCAGTCGAGACACACGCGTCGAACTGCTCTCGTACCCGCTCGCGCGCGTACTCGTCTCGCTGGTCGACGAGCACGTCCTCACGCGCAAGTATGCCCGTGCTGAGGCCGCGACGGCCCACGAGCGCCTCACTGACGCCGAAAGTCGTCGAGAGCTGAAGAGCGCCCGCACCGAGCGACTGACGAGCGAGGACCTCCTCGCGGAGTTCGACCTCGCCGGGAGCGTCCACGCCGATGGCGATGGCTATCGCGTCGCCGTCGGCACCTACCTCCCGCTCGCGGCGGACATGTGGGGCGAGGAGTGGCGACTCGTCAACCGCGCGCTATCGGGGGGTGAGGTCTCCATCTCGGAAACCGACCTTGATGACCTTCTCCGGAAGGCAATCGAACGCCGCGTCGCAGAGGGCCTGCCGCTCGACGTTCCCGACGCGATTGCCGGTGCGCTCGACGAGACTGTCGAGGAAATTCGGGAGACGCTCGCCGAACTCGACCTCACGCGGGACATCGACACCGTGGTGCCCGAACGCTTCCCGCCCTGCATGAAGGCGCTGCTCGATTCGGTCCAGAAGGGCGAGCATCTGCCCCATCACTCCCGCTTTGCCATCACATCCTTTCTCGCCTCCATCGGGATGAGCACCGACGACATCATCGACCTCTACATGGTGAACCCGGGCTTCGGCGAGGAGATGACCAGATATCAAACCGACCACATCCGCGGAGAGACCAGTCCCACCGAATACTCGCCGCCGTCGTGTGCGACGATGCAGTCCTACGGTGACTGTGTGAACATGGACGACCGCTGTGAGACGATTTCACACCCGCTCGCGTACTACGAGAAAGCGCTCGACGATGCCGACGAGGACCTCACCGACTGGCGCGACGGCGAGGGTGAAGCAGACGCCTGAATCGGCGTCGCAGTCGTCTCTTGTTGTCCGTAATCACTCGTTCGGGTTCTCGACGGTGAGGCTGAATCCCCACGTGAACTCGCTCGCGGATTTAGTTGTTGCGGTTGTGGTGTCCTCGGTCGTGGTTGCGTTATCTCCAATCATCGTTGGATTGCCTCCAAAGCCCTGGCCGCCGACTGCAATCGAGGTTTCAAAGCGGTAGGTCCCGGAAGTCATATAACCATCGACAGCAGCATCGTCCCA
>CAZJHA010000186.1:0-4564 GCA_964545755.1 uncultured Halobacteriales archaeon
CGGTCGCCACCGCCATCCATAAGCGCCTCGACACACCCGAGAGACCATGGACGTCGACGTGGCTCACGACGAAATCGAGCGGGTTCTCGATACACTCGATTCGACGGTGATCGCCGAGCGCTCGCTGCTCGAAGCGGTCCTCATGGGCGTGCTCGCGCGTGGACACGTGCTCATCGAGGACGTTCCCGGCACGGGGAAGACACTCATCGCCCGCAGCGTCGCCCGCGCCCTCGGTCTCTCCTTCTCGCGCGTGCAGTTCACGCCCGACCTCCTGCCCGCCGACGTGACCGGTACCCACATCTACAATGAGGGCACAGGAAAATTCGAGTTCTCGCGGGGACCGATCTTTGCAAACGTCGTGCTCGCCGACGAAATCAATCGTGCACCGCCAAAAACGCAGGCTGCGCTGCTCGAAGCGATGGAGGAACGGCAGGTCACCGTCGATGGCGAGACCCACGACCTCCCCGAGCCGTTTTTCGTCATCGCCACCCAGAACCCCGTCGAGATGGCGGGCACGTTCGAGCTGCCCGAGGCACAGGTCGACCGTTTTCTCGTCAAAACGGCCGTCGGCTATCCCGACGAGGGTGGCGAAATCGAGCTGCTCAGGCGACGCGCCGAGCGCGACGAGCGGAGTCCCCGTACTGAGAGGGTGCTCTCGGCCGACCGAGTGCGCGCGCTGCAAGAGGTCCCCGAGTCGGTGCGCGTCGACGAGGACCTCCGCCCCTATCTGGTCGCCATCGCGCGGGCCACCCGCGAGCGCTCGGCGTGTTCGGTCGGCGTCTCGCCACGGGGAACACAACAGCTATTCGAGGCCGCCCGCGCCCGCGCGGTGCTGTCGGGGCGTTCGTTCGTCACGCCGGAGGACGTCAAACGCATCGCGCCGGCGGTGCTCGCTCATAGACTGGTGCTCACGCCGGACGCCGCCGTCGAGGACGTACAAAAACGGTCGGTTATCGACGACGTTCTCGACGAGGTGGCGGTGCCGACGGTCTGAGCCCGTTCGTCACAGCCCCGATTCGACCCCTCGAACGAACGCGGGTTCGCCCTTGACCTGGCTCGGGGCGCGCCGCCGCTCAGGGCCGCAGCGCGAGGACCAACACGACCGCGCCACAGAGCAGGGCGATGGGGACGAGCGCCGGCCCGCCGCCGGCCAGCCGATAGACGACCAGCCCGCTGCCGGCCCCGACCAGCGCCAGCGCGCCGCTCGCGCCGGCATGGACGAGCTCCGCCCGCCGTGTTTCGGCCCCCTTTCCTACCGTCTCGCCGAGACCAATGGCGAACTCGGCGATGTCCCATGCAACGATTGCGGCTGCCGTCGCCACCAGCAGGAGCGCGGGGGCCGCACTGGCGAGACCGGCAAGCAGCGTCCCGCAAAACAGGCCCACAGCCCCGAGCGTGACGGCGGCCCGCGAGACCGAGCGCAGTCCGACGCCGAGACCGACGACGCCGACCGCGCCGACGGCGAACGCCGGTCCCGAGACAGCGAGTGCCAGCGTGCCGAGGGTTGCGATGCCGACGGCGATGACCGCGCTCAGCCGCGGCGGCGCGTCGTCGATGGCCGCGGCGCTCACCGCGACCCCTCCCCACGGGCGAGCGCCGCGGCAAGCGACTCCGTACCCCAGTCGACGACCGGTATCCCGGCCGCGCGCAGCGCCGACAGGCGAACCACGCGCTCGGTGTGGGCGACCCGCTGGCCGGGCGTCGCCTCGCTCGTGGGGTCGGGACTGAGCACGGTCACGCGGTGGCCGGCGGCGTCCAGTCGCTGGAGCAGCGTCACGACGTAGTCGTCACACAGCGGCGAACAGACGAGCAACTGGGCGTCCGAGGGAAGCCGACGACGCAGCCGGCGCAGCCGTATCGACGGGAAGAACGGCTCATCGGGGGCTGTCGGCGAAAGCGCCGGATGGGTGGCGAGCAGGTCGCGGACGCGAGCGCGATGGGTCGTCCCGACACCCGGCGCGAGCCAACAGGATTCCGGCGCGAGCGCGGCGATACCTGTTTGGTTCTCTTCACCGGTGAGCGCGACGTACAGCGCTCCGGCAGCGCCGACGCTCCGCTCGACGACGCTCTCTCGCTCCCCGTCCGGCGCACGATAGGCCTCCTCGCGGGCGTCGATGAGCAACACGACCGCCGCGGCGCGCTCCTCGCGGAAGTCCACCGTCGAGAGGTCGCCGGTTTTCGCCTTTCTGTTCCAGTCGATGCGCGATAACGGGTCGCCCGGGCGGTACTCGCGGGTGGTGTGGAAGGCGACGCCCGACCCGCCGATGTCGGTGAGAACGCGCCCGGGCTGGCCGATGGTCTGCTGGCGAAGCGCGACCTTTACCTGTGTATCGAGCGGCGGCACGCAGACGATGGGCGTCTCGGTCGTCGCTGCCACCTCTTCTCGGCGCTCGACCGTCCCGCTCGCGTCGCGGGCGATGGCGAGGGCCGGCTCGAAGGCGTGTTCGCCGCGGGCGGCGGTCACGTCATAGGAGAGCGTTGCCGTCCCGCCGGGTCTGAGCGCGGTTGCCAGCCGCGGTGACCCGGAAGCGACCGCGAGCGCGGGCGGCACGCCGTCGATGACTCGTACGTCAGTGAGGACGGACTCGCCGGTGTTCTCGATTGTGACCGTCACCGTCACGTCCTCCCCGGACTCCAGTTCGGCGTCGCTCACCGACCGTTCGACGGCGAGACTGATTGTGGGCGGGCGCGCGGCCCGCGAGAGTCCCGCGAAGGCGACGCCAACGACGCCGACGAGGACGAGTCCGGCGCTGCTCGCGAGGATGCCGGCCGCACCGGCGACCAGCGCGAGCGCGCTCACCCCTCTCCATCGGCCCGTTCGCCGCACCCGACCGTCACCTGTTTCGCTCGCGTCGACAGTATCTCGTCGCGCGCGGCTCACTGCTCGCGCTCCCGATTCGAAATGGCGGCGAGCGCGTCGGCCGCGTGGCGCGCCCGCCGGCGGCTGCTCGGCTCGGAACTGAACGCCGCACGCAGACGCTCCTCCAGGGGAACGTCCGATGCGCGCGCCTCGGCGAAAAACGCCGCCGCGTACGGGTCGTCGGTCCACGTTCCCTCGGCGAGGCGCTCGCGGGCGACGTGCTCGCTGGTGCCCTCCCTCACCAATACCGCGACCGCGAGTTCGTCGAGTCGGTCGCGCACCGCACGGCGCTCGCGCGCCCCCTCCAGTCGCCCGCCCGGCGCGAGCGCGGCGATGTCGTCGTCGAAGCCCGCGCCGGGCGTCGGGTGGGTGATTGTGGATTCGGGCGTCGGGAGGTCGATGTCCGCTTCGTCGGTCCGAAGTCGTGCGCGGACGGCCCCAGCACCGCCGAGCAATGCGACGACCGCGACCACGCCAAGCAGCCCGGGCGTCAGCGCGATTCCGCCAGCGAGTCCCGGCGCGACGGCCACGGCCAACCCCCAGGAGACGAGTGCGACGCCGACGGCGATTGCGACCCACCGCCAGCGGCTCATGGCTCCTCCGCGTATTCGTCCTCGATGCGTCGCAGCGCGGCCACCGCGCGCGCCTCGTGGTCATCAGTGACGCCACGACCGCCGTAGCGCACAGCCCGAAAGAGGTCGGTGAGTTCGACGACGTCGTCGCGGGCCATGCCGGCGTCGGTCGCGGCGCGGACGAACTCGCCGGGCGTCCGCGAGGAGGGGTTTCCGATGTCCACCTGATCGGCCATCTCCCGCCACGCGCGATACACCTCGTTGTCGACGTCCGTCCCGTCCGCGATGCGGTCGGCCGCCCGGCCGGCCGCACGACCGAACTCGGCTGGCGTCGCGGTTCCCGCCCGCGTGGGTTCTTCCTCGGTCCCTTCGTCGGCTGTGCGGCCCGAGCGGAGAACGACCACGGTCCCGACGAGCAGCGCCGCGGCGACGAGCGCGAGCAGCGGCGGGTCCGTCGTCAGCGTCCGCGTCGCGCCGTCGAGCGAGCCGCTGCCGCCACCGCCGGAGAGGACGCGGGTGTTCTCGCCGAACGCACCGCTACCGTTCCCGGTGTCGTTGGACCCGCCCAGAAACTGCAACAGGAAATAAAACACCGTCAACACGGCTCCGAGAACGAGCGACAGCACGGCGACGGTTTTGAGTTCGTCCACCCCGATTTCGTTGCGCAGCACGTAGAGGGCGATGAGGAAGGCGACGAGGACGACCACTGCGAGCGCGCTGAGTAGCCACGAGGGGAACGGAACCGTCTCGGTAACCTCATGGGAGGACTTGCCGAGGTCGAAGGCCCATTCGTCGCCGGGGACGGCACCGCCCCCGCCGCCAATGGCCGGTCCGCTACCGCCTGCCTGCCTTGGCGCGTCGATGGCCGCGGCCCCGACGGCGATGGCGAGCACGGTCACGGTGGCGAGTGCGAGCACCCCGAGCGCGTCGCGGTTCACAGCCCGATTGTGGGAGGGGCGGCCATGAGTGTTGTCCCGCCACCGATAGGGCGACGGCTCTCCGGTCGGCACGTATAGCGTTCAGGGATCATGCGGGCGGTTTTCGAGTGGTGCAGTCGGCGGGAAAATCCCGGTTTGTGGGTCTATCTCACACGATGGGTATAGCTCACGACGGCTCCAAGAAACCCCGTCGG
>CAZJHA010000187.1:0-4562 GCA_964545755.1 uncultured Halobacteriales archaeon
TGTACGCCGATCTCCGCGAGGAAACCGAGCTACAGGCACAACTCGTCCAGGCCGCCATTAAACGGGCTGTCGAAGCCGTCAAGGCGTGTGTCGAACGCTGGAAGAAGGGCCAGCGCGTCTCCCAGCCCGTGTTCACGTCTGAAACGATGGACTACGACCGGCGGTGCGCGACCTTCCGACGCCGCGAACTGTCACTTTCGACCATCGAAGGTCGCGTCGACTGTCCGTTCGTTCTGCCGTCGAACTCGCCGACGCCCTACGAGCGGTACGTTTTGGACGAGAAGTACGAGTTTCGCCAGAGCGCGGTTCGGTACGACGACGCGACCGACGAGTTCTACGCCCACATCACGACACGACGGTACGACGGCGAAGACACCGACGGTTCGGCAGATACCGAGCACCGCTCGGTCCTCGGTATCGACCTCGGTGTGAACAGTCTCGCCGTCGCTTCAACCGGCACGTTCTGGCAGGGCGACGACTACGACCACTGGGTCCGCGAGTTCGAAAAGCGCCGCGCGAAGATGCAACAGCGCGAGACGCAAGCAGGCCACCGCGCCATGAAGCGTCTCGGTCGCCGCGAACGCGCGTGGCGCAAGCAGTACCTCCACACGCTCGCTAACGAACTCGTCACGGAAGCCATCGAGAATGGTTGTTCAACCATCGTCTTCGAAGAACTCGATGGCATCCGCGAGCGGCTTCCACAGGCGAGCTGGCATCACGTCTGGGCCTTTCGACGCTTGTACGAGTACGTCGCGTACAAAGCACCGGAACGTGGTGTTTCGGCCGAGCAGGTCGAACCGGACCACACCAGTCAGCGGTGTTCGAAGTGTGGTTTCACGACGGAAGCGAACCGCGACGGCAACAGATTCGTGTGCCTCTCTTGTGGGTACAAACTACACGCCGATTACAACGCGGCGAAGAATATCGGGCTTCGATACGCCCGGAACGAATACCACCGACTCCGCTCGTCGCAAATGTCTTCGGGCGGAGACGCACCAGTAGACGTGCGTATAAATCGTGGGACGATGACCGACAACGGTCCCCGGCAGATTGCCGGAGACTGATTGCTAGGAGTCCACATGAAAGCCCCTCCCTCCGGGAACGAGCGGCGTATGCCGCGAGCGAGCAGGGTGGGGTAGTTTACTAACGTGACGTGAACTCCACCGTCGATTCGCCGATGCTTGCGAACGCCAGCGTTGTTCGGCAACTCTCGTTTGTATAGTCGATACGCGCGTCGGCAAGCCAAGATGTTAAGTGTTCGACTCCGTGTTATCCCAGCGCTACAGCGATGCAACCCCACAGCGAACTCACGCGAATGAGAGTATCGTCCATCCAGCGTTCGGGCGCTGTCGAGACCGATACGGGAGGCTAACACGTGACCACACGACGCGAATTTCTCAAATACGGCAGCGGGGTGGCCGCGACAGCCGGCATGGGCGCGACCGCGGGCTGTACGACCGTCCTCGGAGCCAACACAGATGCCGTGAAGGTGAGTTCCCAGCGCTTCCCGGAGGCCATCCTGCTCAGCTACATGGCCATCGTTGCGCTCCAGGAGAACACCGACCTCACCGTCATCGACGAAACCTCCCTCGGCGGGGACCCGATGAACTTCCGGGCGGTCAAAAGCGACGAGACCGACCTGTGTTGGATGTACACCGGCACCGCGTGGGCGCTCATCCCGCCGAAGCGGGACAAGATCATCTCCGACCCCGAGAAGCTCTACAACAAGCTCAAACGGTCGATGCGGCGCAACCACGGGCTGTCGCTGCTGCAGCCGGCCCCGTTCAACAACACCTACGCCATCATCGCCGAACCGGAATGGATAGAGAAGACGGGTGTGAAGACCATCAGCGACTTCGCGAACTACGTCGAAAACAACGGGATGAACTCCCCGGTCGTGCTCGGAATATCGTTCTCCCAGCGCGACGACGGCTGGCCGGGAATGATCAACCACTACGGCTTCGAGCAGGCCGCCTCGAAGCTGAGTATCCGTACCGTCAGCTCATCGCTGACCTACCAGATAATCAATGATACGCAGGCCAAAGTCGGGATGGGGTTCACCACCAACCCGCAGCTACGACAGTACAACCTCACGGTTCTCGAAGACGACAAGAACTTCTTCCCGATCTACAACCCGGCACCGCTGGCCAACGACATCGTCGAGCAACATCCCGTCATCCGCGAGATCCTGAACGAGATCGGACCGACGCTCACCTACGACAAGATCGTTCGGCTCAATAAGAAGGTACAGGTTCAAAAGCAAGACCCCCAGCGGGTCGCCCGGCAGTACCTGCGTTCTGAGGGGCTGCTATGAGCGTCGTAACCTTCCTCCAGAGTCTCGTTCAGTTCACACTCGACAACAGCGACCGGCTGTTGCGACTGTTCGGCGAACACATCGTGCTCGTCATCCAGACGCTGGTCATCGCGCTGCCGATTGCCATCGGTCTCGGCATCGCCATCAGCTACAACGAGCGGGCGGCGACGGTCGTCCTCTGGGTCGCGAGCGTGCTGCTCACGCTGCCGGCCATCGCCTTCTTCGGCGTTCTCGTGCCGATCCTCGGTATCGGGACGCCCCCGGTCGTCGCCGCCTTGGTGGCGTACTCACAGCTACCGATCATCCGGAACACCTACCTCGGCATCACCCAGACCAACCCCGCAGCCATCGAGGCCGGCACGGGTCTCGGGATGACGCGCCTCGAACGCCTCCGGCGCGTTCGCCTCCCCGTGGCCTTACCGGTGGTGATGGCCGGCATCAGAAACGCCGTCGTCCTGCTGGTCGGGCTTGCGACCATCGGCGCGTTCATCGGTGGTCCGGGGCTTGGCTTTTACATCTTCTACGGCATCAATCAGGGCAACACGACGATGATCGTCGTCGCCACGGTGGCGGTCTCGGTGCTCGCGCTGGCGTTCGACTATCTGTTCGCCATGACCGAACACGGTCTCCGCCTCCGCAACGGCGAGGACCTCGAACCGATGTACACGACACGACTGTTCAACGCGATTCGTACCCAGTTCCAATGATTCAGTTCGACAACGTTCACAAACAGTACAGCGACGGCACGCAAGCGGTCGACGGTCTCAGCTTCGAGGTCGAGGAGGGGACGACCACAGTGCTAGTGGGTCCCTCCGGCTGCGGGAAGACGACGACGATGCAGCTGGTCAACCGCCTCGAAGAACCCACCGAGGGCACGGTCTACTACGATGGGACCGACGTCCAAGACCTTCCGGCGACCGAGCTTCGTCGCCAGATCGGCTACGTCATCCAGGACATCGGGCTGTTCGACCACATGACCATCGCCGAAAACGTCGCCACGGTCCCCGAACTCAAGGGTTGGGACGACGACCGCACCGACGAGCGGGTGGACGAACTGCTCGACCTGATGGGGCTGCCACCCGAGGAGTATCGGGACAGCTACCCGGGCGAGCTCTCGGGTGGCCAACAGCAACGCGTCGGCGTCGCCCGCGCGCTCGCGGCCGGGCCGGACGTCATGTTGATGGACGAACCCTTCGGCGCGCTCGACCCCATCACCCGCGAGAACCTCCAGGACGAGTTCCTCGACATCCAGGAGGAGATCGAGACCACCATCATCTTCGTCACCCACGACATCAACGAGGCGCTGAAGATGGGCGACAAGATAGCCATGATGAACGAGGGCGAGCTCGTCCAGTACGACACGCCGGCGGCGCTGCTCGAAGCGCCGGCGACGAAGTTCGTCGAGGACTTCATCGGCCCGGACCGCACGCTGAAACAGCTCCGCGTGCTGCAGGTGGGTGAGGTCATGCGGACGGAGATACCCGACGAACACCGCGACGTCGTCGAGGCGTTCGACCCCGCCGACACCGTGATGGCCGACGGCGGCGAACTCATCCCAGTCACGTCGACCGACAGCGCACAGGTCGCGCTCTCGCGGTGTATTCAGGCCGGCGTACGGGCGCTGCCGGTCGTCGAGGACGCCGATGTCATCGGCGTCGTGACCGAGGATGACATCAGGAGCTATCACGCCGAGGAGATGACAGAGGAGAGCGCATGAGCCTCATCAGCCTGCTCGCGGAGACGTGGGCGTACCTGCTGGCGAACTCGACCCGGTTCTTCGAGCTGCTGCGCGAGCATCTCACGCTCGTGTTCGTCTCGGAGGCGCTCGCCATCGCCGTCGCCGTCCCGTTGGGAATCGCCGCGACGCGCAACGAGCGAGTGAACACGGTCGTCTCGGGGCTCGGTAACGTCGCTCAGACGGTACCGACGCTCGCGGTCATCGCGCTCGCCTTCCCGCTGCTCGGGCTGGGCTTTCTGCCCTCGGTCGTCGGCCTGTTCGCCTACTCGCTGCTGCCGATCCTCACGAACACCATCGCGGGTATCAACAACGTCAGCGATAGCACCGTCGACGCCGCCCGCGGGATGGGCATGACCGAGTGGGAAATCCTCCGGAAGGTCCGCCTGCCGCTCGCCTTACCCGTCATCTTCGCCGGCATCCGCACTAGTACTGTTCTCAACGTCGGGTCGGCGTATCTCGCCTTCTTCATCGGCGGCGGCGGGCTGGGCGTCTGGGTCATCGGCGGCATCA
>CAZJHA010000188.1:0-4561 GCA_964545755.1 uncultured Halobacteriales archaeon
CCGTTCTTGCCGCCCATCTCGCAGGCCGCGAGCTTGCCGGGTTCGCCGCCGACCTCGCCGGCGATCTCCTGGCCGACCTCGGCCGACCCGGTGAAAAGTACGGTATCGACGCGGTCGTCGTCGACGATGGCCTCGCCGGCGTCGCCGTAGCCCTGGACCATGTTGAACACACCGTCTGGAATCCCGGTTTCCTCGAACATCTCGGCGATGACCTGCCCGCACCACGGGGTCTGCTCGGCGGGCTTCCACACCACGGTGTTGCCCTCGACCAGCGAGACGGCCATATGCCAGAACGGAATCGCTACCGGGAAGTTCCACGGCGAGATGCAGCCGACGACTCCCCGGGGCTTCCTGCGCATATATGCATCTTTGCCGGCGATTTCGGAGGGGACGACGTCGCCGTGGGGGTGGCGGGCGTCGCCGGCGGCCCACTCGACCATGTGGGCGGCCTCGACCACGTCGGCGCGGCCCTCCGAAATCTCCTTGCCGCACTCCTTGGTGACGATTTCACCGAGTTCGTCGGTGCGGTCGCGGAGTTCGTGGTAGATGTCCCAGAGGTACTCCGCGCGGTCGATATAGGAGAGCGCCGACCACTCCTCGAAGGCGTCCTCGGCGGCCGCGAGCGCGCGGTCCACGTCGGCATCCGTACCGCGCTGGAACTCGCCGAGATTCTCACCCGTCGCCGGGTTCGTACTCTCGAACGTTTCCGTACTCTGGCCGTCGGTCCACCCGCCGCCGATGTAGTGTTGGGACGGTTCGCTGCGTTGCTGGCTCATCTCGGCAAATGTTGCGTGTGCCGAGTACAAAAACGTCGCGCTGTTCGCGTCGAGCTATCGAAGACCGGGAATCCGCTTCAGTGCGCGCAGTGCGGCCGTCATGCCCGTCGTGTAGAGGTCATCGGGAACGCCGGATGGGGCGGCAATCGGCGCGAGGCGCTGTTCGGCGATGGTCTGTGAATCGGTGTATTTCAGGATGCCCTCGCGGCCGTGTCGCCGGCCGAGTCCCGACTCCTTCATCCCGCCCATCGGCGCGTCGATGGAGGCCCACGTCGCCACATACCCCTCGTTGATGTTTACCGTGCCACACTCGATACGCTCGGCGACGGCGTGGCCCAATTTTGAATTTTCGGTCCAGACGCTCGCGTTCAGCCCCCGCTCCGAATCGTTCGCCAGCGCGATTCCCTCGCTCGGACTGTCGAACTCGTGGATGGAGACGACGGGACCGAAGGTCTCCTCGCTTGCCACGGTCATCTCGTCGGTCACGTCGGCGAGCACCGTTGGCTCGTAGAAGTACGGACCGACGTCGGGCCGCGCCTGTCCACCTGTGAGCACCGTCGCACCCTTCTCGCGGGCGTCCTCGACGTGTGATTGCACCTTCTCCAACTGTTCGGCCGATGCCAACGAACCGACGTCGGGTTCGTAGTCGAGACTCGTGCCCAGCGTGAGGTCTTCGACCGCATCGACGAACCGCCGTTCGAACTCCTCGCGGATGTCCGATTGGACATAGAAGCGTTCGAGCGAGATGCAGAGCTGGCCGGCGTTGGTGAACGCGCCCCGAACCGTACCCTCGACAGCTCTGGCGAGGTCGGCATCGTCGAACACGAGCAGTGGATTCTTCCCACCGAGTTCCATCGAGCAGTCGATGAGATGGTGTCCGGCCTGCTCGGCGACGGTTTTCCCGGTCTCGGTGCTGCCGGTGAACATCAGATAGTCCGAGTTCTCGATGAGCGGCGTACCGATGGTCGAACCGCGTCCAGTAACCACCTGCAACGCCTCTTCGGGGAGACCGACCTCCCGCAGCAGCGAGACGGCCCGCAGCGCGGTGAACGGGGTCTCCGTCGCGGGTTTGAGAACGACCGTGTTGCCGGCGAGCAGCGCCGGAATCGCGTCCGAGACCGAGAGGGTGAGGGGGTAGTTCCACGGCGAGATGATTCCAACGACGCCCTTTGGATGATGGTGCTCTGTGGTTTTCGTCAGCAGTGGAATCGCGCCCGTGCGCCGGCGTGACTCGATGTGTTCGTCGCCGTGGTAGGCGTAGTATCGGCTCGTGATGGCGATGTCGAGGACCTCTTCGTACGCTGCGCGCCGGCTCTTGCCGCTCTCGCGCTGGACGAGGTCCAACAACTCCTCCTGTTCGTCGAGTACGAGGTCGTGATACCGCTTGATGACCGCCGCGCGCTCGTCGAACGAGCGGTCGGCCCACGACTCCTGAGTGTCGGCGGCGCGCTCGGTCGCCGCGCGCACGTCCGCCGCGGTGTGGGCGGGTACCGTGCCGAGTTCGTCGCCGGTGTACGGCATTTCGACGGTAATCCCCTCACGGTCCGCCGTATCCGCCGGGAGCTGACCGAGTAGTCCGGCGAACTCGGTCGCCGGCTGCCGGCGTGTGGTCGTCTCTGCCATATCGCGCTCACGGCGTGCGTTCGGGTATAGCTGTCCCCGGGCATGACCGGCGTGGGACTACGCCGCCCGCTTTTCGATTTCGCCGCGGAGGAGGGCGGCGTCGAAGTCGTGGTCGGGTCGCATATCGACGAAGCCGATGAACTCGCGGGCGGCGAGCAGTTCTTCGATGGTGTAGCGTTCGGCGGCGGCATCGACCGCTGCCCGCGCGCCGATGGCGGGTTCGAGCGCCGCGAGCGCACAGGCCAGATCGTACGAGCGCGCGTCGGCGATGGCGTCCTCGCGCACGCTCGTCGCGTCGATGAAGTACAGTTCGCCGTCGGCGACGAGGACGTTTTCGGCTCTGAGGTCGCCGTGACCGAAGCCCGTCCCGTGCAGTCGTCCGAGCGATGCGAACAGGGCCGGTGCGAACGTCGCCGTCTCCGTCTGCGTGAGGTCTGCGAGCGTGCGGAAGTCGGGGAGGTATTCGAGCACGAGCACCCCGAGTTCCTCGTGGGCGAACGCCTCGATGGGCTCGGGTGCGTTGACACCGATGTCGCGGATGCGTCGGGTGGCGTCGAGTTCGTGTTCGGCCATCTCGATTGGACTATCGAAGCGCTCGAAGAAACCTTCGGTACCGCTCGAAAACATCCAGAGATTTCGTCCGGCAGTGAAGAGCGCGTGGACGAGTGCGTTCTGTGGCGTGATGATCTTGACGAACCAGCGCTCCTCTATCACGCAGGGCGTCGAGAGCCAGTTGTCGCCGTCGAGGAACTCCACGTGGACGACCGACTCGTCGTAGCGGGCCGCGAACTCCCGACAGACGGCTTCGAGGCGCGGCCACTCGATACGGCCGCGGACGAATCGGCGGACTGCCACGCCGGAGTTCGGGTGCGAACGAGGAAAACTCCCGCGCCCGGTGAGTGCCGAGAGTTTTATCCTCCCGCACCCATAGGGGCGGTATGAATTTCGACCTGCCCGACGAGCACCGGATGATGCGCGATACGGTGCGGGAGTTCTGCGAGGAGGAGATCGCCCCACTCGCCCAAGACATCGAGGACGAACATCGCTTTCCTGCCGAAGTGTTCGCGGAGTTGGGCACCCTCGACGTGATGGGCGTCCCAGTGAGCGAGAAGTATGGGGGTCTCGGCGGCGATCAACTCATGTACGCACTCGTCACCGAGGAACTCGGGCGCGTGTCGGGGTCGATTGGGCTTTCGTACGCCGCCCACATCTCGCTGGCCTCCAAGCCGCTCGAACTGTTCGGCACGCACGAACAGAAAGAGGAGTGGCTCCGCCCGCTGGCCGAGGGCGAGCACATGGGTGGCTGGGCGCTCACCGAACCCAACAGCGGCAGCGACGCCAGCGACATGGACACCCGCGCAAGAAAGGACGGTGAGGAATACGTGCTGAACGGCACCAAACAGTTCATCACGAACGCCAGCGAGGCCGGCTCGGTACTCGTCAAAGCGGTCACCGACCCCGAGGCGGGCTACGACGGGATCTCGACGTTCATCGTCGACCCCGGCGACGACGGGTTCGAGGTCACGACTATCTGGGAGAAGATGGGGCTGAACGCCTCACCGACGTGTGAAATCCAACTCGATGACGTGCGCCTGCCCGAAGAGCGCCTGCTCGGCGAGGAGGGCGACGGCTGGGACCAGACCAAAAAGACCCTCGACGGCGGGCGCATCTCGATTGCGGCGCTGTCGGTGGGATTGGCACAGGGAGCCTACGAGGCCGCGAAATCATATGCCACCGAACGCGAGCAGTTCGGCCAGCCCATCGCCGAGTTCGACGCGGTGCGGAACAAGATCGTCGACATGGACCGGAAGATCGAGCGCGCCAGACTCCTGACCCACAAGGCCGCGACGACCTACGACGCCGGCGAGGACGTTACCCGACTCAGTGCGCTGGCGAAACTCGATGCGAGCGAAATCAGCCGCGAGGTCGCCGAGGATGCCGTTCAAGTGCTCGGCGGGTACGGCTACACCACCGACTTCGCACCACAGCGGTTCTATCGAGATGCCAAGTTGATGGAAATCGGCGAGGGAACCAGTGAGATTCAGCATCTCGTCATCGGGCGCGAACTCGGTCTCTGAGTCACTCGTACCCCTCGGCCAGCAGCCCGTAGCGGTGGACATCGACGAATTCGCCGTCGACGAACCCCTCCTCGCGGTGGATGC
>CAZJHA010000189.1:0-4557 GCA_964545755.1 uncultured Halobacteriales archaeon
CGACGAGGCGGTGATCCTCGGCGCACGAACCGGTAGCGAGGAGGAATGGAAGCGCACCGAGCGCGATGACGTGACGGTGGTTCCGCCCGAAGCGGTCTCTGACTGGGACCCCGACTTCGATGGCACAGTGTATTTGAGCGTCGATATCGACGCCGCCGACCCCGCTTTCGCACCGGGAACGGGGACGATGGAGCCGCTCGGGCTGGAGCCGCACGAACTGCGCCGTATCGTCCGTGCGGTCGCTGCTCGTACTATCGGCTTCGACGTCGTGGAAGTCAACGACCGCGACGATGGACAGGCCGCGGCGCTCGGCGGGAAACTCCTCCGAGAATTCGTCTACACGCACGCCGCGCGAGCCGCCGACTGAATCGTGCGAGCGCGCTATTTCTTCGAGTCGCGTTTGAGGGTTCGTTTCGCCTTGCGCTTGATGCGTCGCTGTGTCTTACCCGGCAGTTGTCGCCATGCCTTTTTGACCTTTTTCAGTTTGCCCATTGGAATCACCTCGTATGCTGCGATGGCAGAAAAGGTTCGGGACACACGCTCTTAACCATGGCGGCGTATAAACCTCCGAACCTCCACCGAGCGCTTCGACGGAGCGGAGGTCAACGACCGCGACGACGGACGGGCCGCGGCGCTCGCCGGCAAGCACCTCCATGAGTTCATCTGCGCACGTCGCACGAACTGACGAGTGAGTCGCGCCATTCCCACCGATTGCCGCGGGCTATCGACGGGTTCATCCGACCGATCACTGAACTACCGGCGATGGTACTCGGCGGCGTCCTCCCGGACACACCGCTCGTCTACGGGTTCGTCATCCTCACGGCGACTGGCTTCATCTGGTTCGGCAGTGGCTGGCTGGAGGCGTGGCACATCTGCTCCGTGGCTCGTGAGCGCGGTCGGTTCGGACTCAGGCGAGCGGTCGAAGCTCGGCGCTGAAATGGCGCAGTTCCTCCATCGCTGGCTCGTCGACGACCTCGTAGCCCGGCAGCTCCTCGCGTCGGTCGGCGACCGCCGCGAACGTCTCGGCGACGTGTTCGAGGTGGTCACGGAAGTACGTCCGTCGGGGAAGACAGAGCCGGACGAGCTGGGGCCGCTCCTCGCCGGGGAAGGCGAGCTCGCCGAGTTCGACGGCGCGCACGCCGCCCTCGCGGTAGAGCGCACAGACGAGCGCCTGCCCGGGGAACTCCTCGCGCGGAATCGACGGGAGGAACGCGCCGGCATCGACGTAGACCGCGTGGCCGCCGGTCGGGGTACGAATCGGGACGCCGGTTTCCTGAAGGAGCGCGCCGAGTTCGGCGACCTGCTCGACCCGTGATTCGATATACGGTTCCTCGACCACCTCGCCCAACCCGACCGCCATCGCTTCGAGGTCGCGGCCGGCCATCCCGCCGTAGGTCGAAAATCCCTCGAACAGGATGGCGCGCTGGCGGGCCTGCTCGTAGAGGTCGTCACCCTCGCACACGCCGACGAACCCGCCGACGTTGGCGAGACCGTCCTTCTTCCCGCTCATCACCACGGCGTCGGCCATCGAGAGCTGCTCGCGGGCGACGCTGGCGACGCTTTCACTCTCGAATTCGTCCTCGCGCTGGGCAACGAAGTAGGCGTTCTCGGCGAAGCGGCAAGCATCGACCACGAGCCGCGCGTCGAGGTCGTCCGCGACCGCACGGGCCTCCCGGAGGTTTTCGATGCTGACGGGCTGGCCAGCGAGGGAGTTGTTCGTGATCGTAACGACGACGGCCGGAATCCGCTCCGCGCCGACCTCGCTCGCCAGTTCACGGACTGCATCGGTATCGAGGTTTCCCTGGAATGGGTCGTCGGAGTCGCTTTCTTCGGGACAGTCGACCGGCTCGCCACCGGCGTTGACGATGTGTGCCCGCGTCGTGTCGAAGTGAGTGTTGTTCGGGACGTACTCGCCATCGGAGACGAGCGCGCCGTAGAGGACGTTCTCCGCGCCACGACCCTGATGGGCAGGGACGATGCGCGAAAAGCCCATCACGTCTTCGACCGCCGACTGGAGGTTCTCGAAGCTCTCGCTCCCGGCGTAGGACTCGTCGCCACGATGTAGCGCCGCCCACTGTTCGTCGCTCATCGCACCGGTTCCGCTGTCGGTCAGCAGGTCGACGAACACCGCATCGGCGTCGAGATTGAACACATTGTAGCCCGCCTCGCGGAGGTGGCGCTCGCGTGCCGCGCGGTCGGGGAGTTCGATTCGCTCGACGGACTTCGCCTTGTACGCTCGCATACCGCATCGACGGCCGAACGCGTGAAAACCCTACTCGACGAGAGCTGTGGTGTGACGACCGGTTTCGAGACTCGATGACCGTTTTCGACCATCACTGTTCGGGCCATCAGCGCCACATCGGCGGCTGCTATCCGGCGGGCCGCGTTTATCACGGTGATTTCAGAACGGATGCGCAGAATCAGGCCGTCACGGCGAACGAGTCGACCATCGCCGCCGCGGTCGGGGCGAAGGCGACGCCGTCGTGCCAGTCGATACCGAACGTGTAGCCGGTGTCGCCGGCAGCCACGAACAGATAGCACAGCCGCCAGCGCTCGCCGGCATCGTCGCGGTAGGTGCATTCGAGCAGCCGGCCCCGCTCGCCGCTCGTCAGTCGTCTGGTATCGTCGAGACACACGTCGAGTCCGGTGACGTACGCGTCGGCATCGAGTTCGTCGAGGAAGGCCGTGGCGGCAGCCGCCGCGGTTCGTCCATCCCGGTCGACGAACACGACCGCGCCGACGTCGCTGTCAGGGGCGTCGAACGTCGCGCCGCCGTCGGCGTCGGCGTCGACCGACCAGTGGGCAGGGTAGACGAGGCGGTAGCCGTGCTCCTCGTCGGTGTAGGGTTCCAATGTCGGCTCGGCTGCGGCGTGTGTCATCGTTCACTGTCGGGGTGATCCGGCGCGTGCACCGTCGTCGGTGGTCATGCCGGCTGGATATTCGTGTCTGCGTTGCGCGAAGAGTGTGGGGCGTCAGGCCAGTCGGTCGGCGACCTTCGCGGCGATGGGGAGCCTGACGGTCTCGCCCTGGTAGGCTTTGACCATCAGGTACACCCATGCGGCGAAGCCGCCGACGGCGACGACGAGCCAGACCAGCCCGAGGATCAGCCCGAAGAGGCTGCCCGCGAGGAACATCCCGGAACTCCCGCTGAACGTCGCCATCGAGACGACCGTGCCGAGGAACGTCAGCGCGATGTAGGCGACGGCGAGCAGCCCAGTGAACGCCATACTCTGGGCGGCGTGCCAGCGGACGAAGCGGTCCTCGCGCTCGATGAGATAGAAGAGCAGTCCCGAGACGAACCCGAACAGATACGACAGCGCCCCCGCGGTGGTGCTGTCGAGTCCGGAGCTGCCTTCGGTGGCCGGTGATTCCCGTTCGATACCAACGTCTTGTGTGCTGCTTGCCATCTATGGTCTCCTGTGGTTTCATTTCCGTTCGTCCGCACGAACGCCGGCGGCAGTTCCCGCCAACGTCCATAGAGAGGTGTCTATACCGGTTATAGCCATCGCGTGCGTTCGTCGCACGTCGTGGGGCTATCCCACATGGTGGGACGAGTTCATGCGGTGGCTATAACCGCCGAAGCGGTCTCTCTCAGGGCGAGTCACCCGGTGGCTCGGAGAACACAATGGATTTCGACGAATTCGTCCGGTCGCACGGACCCGAAGAGAGCGCGAAGACGTTCGAACGCGAAAGCTCGAAGATGCTCGATATTGCCCTCGATGGGGCAATCATGGCCAAGGCCGGCTCGATGATCAGCTACACCGGCGATATCTCCTTCGAGCGCAAGTCCTCGGGCGGGCTGAAGGGGATGTTGAAAAAGCGCGTGACCGGCGAGGGAGCCGTGATGATGCGTGCTGCGGGCAGCGGCCACCTCTATCTCGCCGACGCCGGCAAGGAGGTCCAGATTCTCGAACTCGATGCCGACGACGAGGTGAGCGTCAACGGCAACGACGTGCTCGCCTTCGAGGAGTCGGTGGACTCGGACATCAAGATGATGAGTTCCATCGCCGGCTCCGCTTCGGGTGGACTGTTCAACGTCCATCTGAAGGGACCGGGCCACGTCGCCATCACCACCCACGGCGAGCCGCTGGTGCTGCCGACGCCGGTCCGGACCGACCCGAACGCCACCGTGGCGTGGAGCGCGAACGTCTCGCCGAGCGCGAAACGCGACCTGAACATCAAGAGCTTCCTCGGCCGGTCGTCCGGCGAGAGCTTCCAGCTCGAATTCGCCGGTCAGGACGGCTTCGTCATCGTCCAGCCCTACGAGGAACTCACCCCCGACGGGGGCGAATCGGGCAGTGAAAGCGCCAGCGCCGGCCAGAACATCAGCGTGGGCGACTTCCTCTGAACGCCCGCTGACGAACGCCGACTCCCCTCCAACCCGTTTTTCGCCGGCCGCCCGTGACCGTTTAGTTCGGACAGCACGCAGTTCGACCATGACGAACTGGCGTGCGGTCGGCATCGGACTAGCCGTCGAGTTCGTACTGGGCATCGTCGGTCTCATCGTTCCGGGAGTCGGACAGTTCGTCGCCGGTCTCGTCGGCGGGTTCGTCGCCG
>CAZJHA010000190.1:0-4555 GCA_964545755.1 uncultured Halobacteriales archaeon
CGCATCATCAACATGTCCTCGATGGCCGGCTGGCAGGGCGGGTTCGGCCAGCTCTCCTACTCGGCGACCAAAGCAGCCCTCATCGGCTTCGGGAAGACGCTCGCGCTGGAGGGTGCACAGTCGGGTGTGACCTCGAACGTCGTCGCACCGAGCATCGTCGTGGGCGCGCTCGCGGACCTCCCGCCCGAGCAGTTGGAGGAGGTCGACGAGCACTTCGCGCGCATCGCCAAGGCCACACCCATGCGCCAGCTCGGCCGCGAGGAGGACGTCGCCAACCTCGTCGCGTATCTCGCCAGCGAACAGTCGAGCTACATCACCGGCCAAGTGGTCGGCGTCACCGGCGGTATCGACCTCTTCACGTTCTGATGAGCGAGACCGTCCCGACACTCGACGACGACTTCGAGACGATCCGGCTGGAGGGAGCCGAGGAGTACCTCGCGGCGCTCGTACTCGACCGGCCGGACGCGATGAACAGCATCAACGAGACGATGCTCGACGAACTCGACGAGGCCATCGACCGACTGGAGGCACACGACGGCGTGCGCGCGGTCATGCTGCGCGGCGCGGGTGAGGACGCCTTCTCGGCCGGCGCGGACGTCCAGTCGACGGGCGCGATGGGTCATCGAGACGGCGTCGAACACTCCCGACGGGGCAAGCGCGTCTTCGGTCGGTTTCGCGAGTCCGACCTCCCGGTGGTGGCGGCCATCGACGGCCACTGTCTGGGCGGTGGTCTCGAACTCTCGATGTGTGCCGACCTCCGGGTGGCGAGTGCGCGTTCACGGTTCGGCCTGCCGGAACACGACCTCGGATTGCTCCCGGGGTGGGGCGGTACGCAACGCCTTCAGCGGCTCATCGGCGAGAGCGCCGCCAAACAGGTCGTCTTCCTCGGTGAGCGGTTCTCGGCCGAACGCATGCGGGAATTCGGTTATCTCGCCGACGTGTACGACGAGAACTTCGACGAGCAGGCGACCGAGTTCGCCGCCAGCGTCGCGGCCGGCCCGCCAATCGCCCAGCGCTACACCAAGCGCGCTATGCGCGAGGGCTGGGAGCACTTGGATGCGGGCCTCGAACTCGAATCGCAGGCGTTCGGCCACCTGCTGGACACCGAGGACCTTTCGGCCGGCATCACGGCGTTCGTGACCGACGAGGAACCCGACTTCGAGGGCAAATAACGCTCGGGGGCACGGACTGGCCGATGACGGCCAAAAAATCGTGGGCGGAATTTTCTACTTCGCGTATTTCTCGTCGGCGAACTCGTGGTCGGGGTTGCCCGCGAGTTCAGTGAGTCGAACGGCGGCGTCCGAATACTGAAGGACTTTTTGCATGTCGCCGTCGAGTTCGAAATCGCCGCCCATCAGTCCGTCGATGACGCCCATCTCCTGTTTCAACAGGGACTTCCACTTCTCGGTGGTCGCCGACAGCAGAAAGCCCTCGTCGACCTCGTCGGGGTCTTCGATGAGTTCCGCGCCGGTACACTCGCCGTCTTCGAGACCCAAGAACGCGTGGCCGACGTAGCCATCACTGGCGCTTTCCTCGACGTACTCGTCGAGTTCCTCTCGGAGGTACTCGGGCATCTCGTCGGTGTTCATCTCGTCGATGGGCATCTCGGTCATCTCGAAGACGAAATGGCCGTTGAAATCGACGCCCCAGCCCTCGCTCACCTCCGCGTACTCCGGGTCGTTGTTGATCTGGTCTTCGTACTCGGCGAACCACGCCTGACTCGGGAAGAGCAGCGGATCCGGGTCGTAGTCTACATCAGTCATTGGATGACACCAGTCGACGATTGGCAGCTATCACAATGAACGTTCCTCGGGGCATTCGCGGCCATTTATATACGGCCGGAAAAACCACCATGCACGAAAGGTATATACAGCCGCTCCGTGCATCCCCAGTATGCGGTACGTCACCTTCGTTCTCATCCCACCTGACGGTGGGATTCACCCCTCCGACCGGCGGCTGGCCGAGGACGCGGACGTGACGCGCACGGCGCTGCACAACATCAACCGCCTCGACGACGGGACCGCGGTCACGCTCTATCAACTCGACGGCACCGAAGCGCACGTCGAGGAGGTCCTCGCCGACTGCCCGGAGGTGCTCGCCCACAACGTCTCACAGACCGGCGACAGCGTCCACGCCTACATCCACTTCGAGACCAACGCCACCGTCGCGGGCCTGCTCGCCGTACCCCAATCACACGAGATCATCCTCGATACGCCAATCGAATACACCTCGCGCGGCGGGCTGCGCATGACCGTCGTCGGCGAGGAGGCGACGATTCGGGAGACGATAGCGTCCGTTCCCGACGACGTCGGTCTCAAACTCGAAGAGACCGGCGAGTACGAACCGAGCGCCAGACGGCTGTTCGCCCGGCTCACCACCCGCCAGCAGGAGACCCTCAGAGCCGCCATCGATGCGGGCTACTACGAGGTCCCGCGCCGGGCGACCCACGCCGACATCGCCGAGGAACTCGACCGCACCGGCGGTACCGTCGGCGAACATCTCCGCAAGATCGAGGCGGCGGTGCTCACCGCCATCGTACCCTAACACACTCACCTTTTTAGACGGGGTGCTCGGCTCGCTTCCGTCGATCGTTCACGCACCTCGTCCTTCATCCGCCGAGGACCGCGACCGCACCGCAACCGCACGGCGGCCGCACCGCCACCGCCGCATCACGGCTGCTGCGGTTCACCGGACGCGTTCGTGTCGGCCCAGCAGATTTATGGCTGCCACCGGAGCAGTCCACCGTATGACGGACCCGACCGAACCACCGGAACTCGCCCGCGATGACGTGCTGACCCTCGATGACCCACGGTTCGAGAGCGACAACGCCGCGCTCGTCACCGGTGCTGGCTCGGGCATCGGCCGGGCGACGGCACTCGCGCTCGCCCACAACGGACTCACGACCGTGGCGACCGACATCGACGCGGGCGGACTCGACGAAACGGTCGACAAACACGCCGAACTCGACCTCGACGGGACGGTCGAGACCGTCGCCGGCGACCTGACCGATGATGACGACATCGAGCGCGTGGTCGAGCGCGCGGCCGACTGTGGAGAAATCACCTTTCTGGCGAACATCGCGGGACTCCAAACGGTGGCCCCAATCGAGCAGTTCCCGATGGACAAATACGACATGATGCAGGAGGCGATGTTACGCGCGCCGCTGGCGCTGACGAAGGGCTGTCTCCCACACATGCGCGATGGCGGTGGCGGCGCAGTGGGGAACATGTGCTCGATTCACGGCCACTACGTCACCCGCGATAAGGTCGCCTACAACATGGTGAAGTTCGGACTCAGAGGCCTCACCCAGTCGATTGCCGCCGAAGGCGACGGCGACGTCCGCGCCTTCTCCTTTTCGACGGCCTACGTGAAGACCCCACTCGTCACGAACCAGATCGCCGACACGGCCGAGGAGCGCGGGATTAGCGAACAGGAGGTCGTCGAGGACGTGATGCTCGGCGAGGCCAGAGTCAAGGAGATGATGGACCCAATCGAGGTGGCGAACGTCTTCACGATGGGTTTCTCCGAGCACGCCAGCCATCTCGACGGTAGCGACCTGCTGTTCGACGGCGGCTACACGCTGACGTACTAGCTACTCCGCCGCGAGCAGTTCCGCCGCCACGTTCACGACCTCACCGGCGTCGGCTTCCCGGAGACGGTCGTCGCCGAGCAGGAGGCGCAGACGTGGGCGGCCGACGTCGATAGGCACCTTCTCGGTATCGATGAGACCGGCCTCTTCGAGCTGGGTCTTCTTGCGCGAGAAGGTCGCTCGACTGGCGATACCGACGTTCTCGCCCCACGTACTGATGTCGTACAGCAGTGCCTCGTTTCTGGCGGCGGCGAGCAGGCTGACGTCCACCTCGTCGAGGTCACCGGTCGTATCGGCGAGCGCGATGCGCATCACCTCGAAGTCGTCGGCCAGTTCCGCACCGAACTCGGTTTCGAGGGTCTCCTGCACGCGCGAAAGCGGCGGCGTGCGTAGATTGAACGGGTCGGCGTCCGTCCAGTAGTCGGCGTAGTGGTTGCGGACGGCACCGACGAACTCGGCGTCGTCGGTGGCGAGTCCGGCGGCCCGCTCGTCGGTGGTCACGAGCGAGACGACCCGCTCGTCGGTGAGCAACAGCGGTTCGTCGAGGCGCGCGGCGCTCGTCCGCAGCGACAGGACGTCATCGGCGACCAGATCGGCGATGACGCTGGCATCGGTGAACTCGCCCACTGCTTCCTTGAGCACCGACTCCGTGGCCAGCAGGCGGACGGTCGGCGCGCTTTCGTGCTGTGAGAGCACCGCCACGAGACCGTCGATGACCGCCGGTGAGGGGCCGACCGCGAGCACGTCCTCGGCAATCCCGTCGAGAACCGTGTGGCAGACGTCGGTTACGTTCTTTTCTATACGGGTGGGCTGCATTGTGGGGTTCATCCGGATAGGACAACGAACCGGAGCGAAGTAACGAACCACGCTAGCTATTTAAAAATGAAAAGAAAGGGATGGTTTATCGCGTCGGGCACTGTCTAGTTGAGGTGGTTTGAGGAACGAGCAGGTCGTAGCGAGTTCTGT
>CAZJHA010000191.1:0-4539 GCA_964545755.1 uncultured Halobacteriales archaeon
TCGTCGGTGTTCGAGACCAGTCCACGAATCTCCTCCTCCTCGAACAGCCGCCCGCCGGCGATGTAGTATTCGGCGGGGTCGACGTCCGCACCGCTCCGGGAGAGCCGCAGCGCGTTCTCGACGTTCCGGAAGTCGATCTCGGCTTCGAGGAAGTCGATGTACAACTGTGTCGGGCGGTTCGGTTCCGCAGGAAGGTCCGCGATGAGCGCCTCGTAGAAGGCGCGGTCGGTGGCGTTTTCGAGCGGCACGAGCACCGCCCGCTCCTCGTAATCGCCGTAGGCCGCCGCGAGCGCGTCGCCGAACAGCGTATCCGCAAGCACATCGACGACCGCCTCTATCGACTCCGCCCCGAGCAGGCGGTCGATGCGCGCATCCGAGAACTCGCCGGCGCGGATGAGGTCGGTCTCGACCGCCTCGCGCTCGGCCTCGGAATACAGCCCGCGCATCACCGTCTTGATGTTCCACGCATCGAACTGACGGAGATAGCGCGCGATGTAGTCGTACAGCGGTCCCTCGGCGAACCGGAGCAAATCATCGAAGTGGTTCGCGAGGTTCCGGTGGAGGGCGTTCTCGATGAGGTCAACCCCGGAGTACCGCGCGCCGAGGGCGTTCATCGCCTCCTCGTACTCCGATTCCTCCATGAACCGGGCGATCTCGCCCGGCCCCATCCGAATCAGCTTACGATAGTCGTCCTCGTCGAACAGTTTTGCCCGGCGCGAGCGCACGCGCGCGGTAACGTACTCGTAGTTCGAACTCGATGCGTTCGTTCGCGTGCTCATTGGTCGAACAGTCGTTCGCTGACCGCCTTCAACTCCGCGTCCCAGACCGCATCGAACACCGAGTCGAAGGTGTTGTTCACCCGCACGCGCGAGGCTCCGCTCTCGGCGACGATGCCGCCGAGACACTCGACCGACCCGGCGTGGGTGAAGCCCTCGTAATCGTCGAGGATCGACTCGATGAGGTCGGTATCCTCGTCGCGACCGTAGACCTCGACGGACCCGTCGTCGAACTCCGCCGCGGCGTCGTCGAGCAGCTCGCGGGTCAGCTCCTCGCGCCGGTCGCCAGCAATGTCCGCGATTGCTGATTCGGCGCGCTCGCGGACCTCGGCGAGGCTATCGCGGCGGGCTTCGAGGCGCTTCTGTTTGGCCTCCAGTTTCGCACTGGAGAGTTTCTGCTCGCGCTCCTGTTCGATGCGTGTTTCGAGGTCGCGCTCGCGCTCGGCGAGGATTTCCTCGGCGTCGTCCTCCGCCTCGGCGAGGATTTCCTCGACGCGCTCGTCAGTCTCCTCCTCGATGCGCTCGGCGCGCTCTCTGGCGTCGTCTTTGATGTCTTCGGCGACCGTATCGAGACTCATTGGTTGGAAGGCGTTACTGCAAGAACAGCGTGACCAGCGTGAGGAGCACGATTGTCTCCGGCAGCACTGTCATCACCAGCGCGATACCGAACGAGATCGAGTCCTCGGCGAGCGCGCCGATTGCGGCCGCACCGATACCGCGTTCGGCATACCCCGCACCGAAGCCGGCCAGCCCGACCCCGAGCGCCGCCAGTCCGGTCCCGGTGATCGCCGGGCTGCCGCCTTGTTGAAGCAGTACCATCGCGTCGATGAACGCAGCCGTGAGTTCGAGTCCTATCATGGGTTTTCCGTTGCGTGTTCGCTTGCTTCCGAACAGTGCCTACTCCCGCTACTGGATTCATAAAGCTTCCCAAAAAATTCCATCAACCACGGATGGACAGGCTCATAAGGCCACACAGCACACTATGGAAAATCGAGTGACACCCCGAAACGGGGTCGAACGGTCAGTTCTCGGCGGTGTGTTCTCGTTCGCGGCCGAAGGGGCTGTAGCGCTCGCCGCCACCCTCGTAGAACTTGTTCAGGAACTCGACGTATTCGAGACGGATGGCCTGCAGACCGGCGCTGGTGATGCCCAGCGCGAGCACGACGACGTGGCCGAAGACGAAGACCAGTATGCCGCCGAGCACGCCGATGATGCCCATATGGACCAGCCCGGGGAACATCAGCTCGGCCTCGGGACCGAGACCCTCGACGTAGCTGGGTCCGTGGCTGAGCAGGAAGTGGAACTCCTGTGCCCCTGCGGGACCCTCGCGGTAAGCTCCGAAAAAGAGCAAGTTGACGACGAACGCCATCCCGGCCTTCGCCAGCAGGACTGCGGCGAGACGCGTGTATGAGAGCACGTTCACGAGCACTTGGAGGCTTTCGAGCGCGCCCGAGACGATGCCCGGCAGCACGCCGAAGTGGCTCACCTCGCTGATGATGAAGAGGACGACGCCAAGCAGGAAGCCCCCGACCAGCCCGACGATACCGACCGTCGCAGAGAAGCCGGTAAAGCCGAGCGCGAACGGCTCACCGTTGAATACCGTGAAGAGGAAGTCGGGCTTGGCACCCGCGGCGGATTCGCTGAAGATCCAGACCCAGATGCCGAGCATCCGGATGAGCCACGAGCCGGACTCGAGCACCGCCGTGCGCAGCCCCTCCGACAGCTCCTCGACGAAGCCGATGAGGTAGCCGACGGTCATGTGCAGCAGGCCGACCAGCAGGCTCACGACGAGCCAGAGCTGTGCCCACTCGATGCCGGCCGGCGACAGCCCTTTTTCAATCGGGGGGTGGCCGCCCCAGACGTACTCGCTCACGAGATGCAAGCCGAAGATTTCGCCGTAGAGAATCCCGAACAGCATCGTGAACCCACCTGCCCAGAGCGCGATTGCGCCGAGGCTGCGAATCCCATCGCTCTCGAAACGGGTGTAGACGAGACCGCCGATAGCGGTGTAGAGAATCCCGTACCCGAGGTCGCCGATCATGAACCCGAAGAAGGCCGGGAAGGTGAGAAAGAGCACGACCGAGGGGTCGAGTTCGGAGTATTTCGGCCGGTCGATGAGGTTGACAAGCATCTCGAAGGGCTTGACCGGGTCGGGGTTCTCCTGGACGACCGGCGGCTCGCTGCCGGACATCGGTCTATCCGTTTCGGTGCCGCCGTCGGCTCTGGGTTCGACCTCGACCCCGCCGTCGGCGGCCGTCTCCGGTTCGCCACGGCCGCCCTCATCGGCGTCGGTCGGTTCGCGGTCGACGAGTCGGCCGTCGCCGTCGTAGGAGGCGCGTTCGAGTTCCTCGACCTCGCAGTGTTCGCCGACGCTCTCGGAAAGGGCCTCGGCGAGGTCGACGAACCTTTCAGTGGGAATCCAGCCCTCGGCGACGAAGGCGTTCTGCGTGGTCGCAAACGAGAGCGGTGCCTCGCGCTTTTCGACCTCGATGGCGAGTTGCTCTTCGGCCGCCAGCAGGAAGTCGGCGTGCTCCTCGCGGAGCGCATCGAGGTCGCCCTCGACGTCTTCGACCTCTTCATCGAGGTCGTCACGGCGCGCCTGGAGTTCGGAGACGTACTCCTCGGGTGCGCCGTCGCCGTCGGGAACGGCGATGGCTGCGAACTCCGCACCGACGAGTACGTCTTCGAGGACATCGTTTTCGCCCGCATCCGGCTGGGCGAACACCGCGATGGCGTCGTCCTCGGCGAACAGTTCGTAGCGAGCGATGGCGTCCGCCGCGTCGAGTGCGTTGCGGACGACCTCGGCGTCGCCCTCGCCGACGCGCGTTTCGAGGTTGTCGTAGCCTGAGAGCAAATCGAGGTCGATGCCGAGCGCCTCGATGGGGGCCATCGCGCCGATGCGCTCGTCCACAGTACGACGTTCCTCGCGGTACTGCTCGCGGCGGTCGTCGAGCGCGTTGACTTCCTCACGAACCGATTCGAGGCGCCCGTCGACGTCGACCGACCCCAACTGTCCCTCGCGGTCGGGGTCGACATCGAGCATCGACTGGAGCGAACGGACGGTAACGAGGCGCTCTGCGGCCTCGTCCGCGCCGGCGATGGGGTCGCCGGGGTCGAAACCCTCCCACTCGCCGTCGTAGTCGGTCACGTGGACCAGCCGGAGGTCGTGGACGGTCTCGATGACATCGTCGAGCACGCGGTTCGCGCCGGTGACCGACACCCGGCTCATCCGCTCTGGCCTAAGCATGAACCCTCTCGACGAAGCGCTCGACGACGTATTCCACCGTTTCGTCGCGGCGCTGTCGTGCCTGTGCTTCGAGTTGCTCGCGCTCCTCTTCGCCCGACTGGAGGATGTCCTCGCGCTCGGCTTCGATCTCCTCGCGGGCCTCCTCGAAACGCTGTGCTTCGAGGTCGTCGGCCTCCTCGCGGGCTTGCTCGCGGATGTCCTCGGCCTCCTGTTCGGCCTCGGCGATGCGTTCTTCGCGCTCGTCTTTGGCCTCCTCGACTATCTCTTCGGCTTCCCGTTCGGCACCTTGGATTCGGTCGAGAACCTCTGGTCTCGCCATTCTTCTGTGAGGGTTGTGTGAGCGGCTATTTGGTAGTTGCGAATGTCCTCTCGGCCGTCGCGGACCTGCTGTGGCGGTGCTGTGGGCGGTGGCGCGCGATGAATCCGGCTGCAGGCCGGAGAACGCGCGAGGTCTGGACGAACGACGTGAGTGCAGGCTCGTCAGAACTGCGTTCGGACGGTGGATGAGCGAAGCGA
>CAZJHA010000192.1:0-4513 GCA_964545755.1 uncultured Halobacteriales archaeon
TACGAATCACCTCATCAACCTCATCGACACGCCGGGCCACGTCGACTTCGGTGGCGACGTGACCCGCGCGATGCGTGCGGTCGACGGCGCGCTGGTGGTCGTGGACGCGGTCGAGGGGACGATGCCCCAGACCGAGACCGTCCTCCGGCAGGCCCTCCGTGAGGGCGTCAAGCCCGCACTGTTCATCAACAAGGTCGACCGGCTCATCAACGAGTTGCAGGAGGGTCCCGAGGAGATGCAGGAACGTCTCCAGACCGTCATCGGCGACGTCAACGAACTCATCCGCGGGATGGCCGAGGACAAATACGAAAACGAAGGGTGGAAGGTCTCGGTACAGGATGGCACTGTAGCCTTCGGCTCCGCACTCTACAACTGGGCGACGAGCGTGCCCCAGATGCAGGAGACGGGCATCAACTTCGCCGACATCATCGAGTACAATCGCAACGACAACATCGACGAACTCCGGGAGTACTCGCCGCTCTCGAACGTCGTCCTCGACATGGTGGCCGAACACTTCCCGAACCCCGTGAAGGCCCAGCCAGAGCGAGTGCCCACGGTGTGGCGCGGCGACGACACCACCGAGCTCGCCGAGGGGATGCGCCTCGTCGACGACGAGGGTGAGGTCGTCTTCATGGTCACCGACATCGGTATCGACCCTCACGCCGGCGAAATCGCCACCGGACGGCTGTTTTCGGGGACTCTGGAGCGCGGTCAGGACCTCTACGTCTCGGGCACCGCGGGACAAAATCGGATTCAGTCGGTGGGTATCTTCATGGGTGGCGAGCGCGAGGAGGTCGAACGCGTCCCGGCAGGGAATATCGCCGCCGTCACCGGGCTGCGGGATGCCATCGCCGGCTCGACAGTGTCGAGCGTGGAGATGACGCCGTTCGAGTCCATCGAGCACATCTCTGAACCTGTGATCACCAAATCCGTCGAGGCACAGAACATGGACGACCTGCCGAAACTCATCGAGACCCTCCAGCAGGTCTCGAAGGAAGACCCCACCATCAGGGTGGAAATCAACGAGGACACCGGCGAGCACCTGATTTCGGGACAGGGTGAACTCCACCTCGAAGTCATCACCCAGCGCATCGAGCGCAATCAGGGCATTCCCGTGACGACTGGGGAACCAATCGTCGTCTTCCGCGAGGCCGTCCAGCAGGCCTCCGAAACCGTCGAAGGCCAGTCGCCGAACCGCCACAACAGGTTCTATCTGACCGTCGAACCGCTTTCGGGGGATGTCGTCGAGACGCTGAAACGCGGCGAGGCGTCGATGGACATGCCGGAGACCGAACGCCGCGAGGCGCTCCAGGAGGCCGGCATGGACAAGGACACCTCCCAGAACGTCGAGCACATCCACGGGACCAACGTCCTCGTCGACGACACGAAGGGTATCCAGCACCTCAACGAGACGATGGAACTCGTCATCGAGGGCCTCGAAGAGGCGCTCGACGACGGTCCGCTGGCGGGCGAGCCCGTCCAGGGCACCCTGCTCCGCCTGCAGGACGCTCGACTCCACGAGGACACCATCCACCGCGGTCCCGCGCAGGTCATCCCCGCGGTCCGCAACGCGGTCCACAACGCGCTCATCTACGGCGAGGTCCGCCTGCTGGAGCCGATGCAGGACGTGCGCATCGACGTGCCCAACGAGTACATGGGCTCGGCCTCCGGCGAGATTCAGGGTCGCCGCGGCCGCGTCGACGACATGTACCAGGAGGGCGACCTCATGGTCGTCGAGGGCGTCGCGCCGGTCGACGAGATGATCGGCTTCTCCAGCGACATCCGCTCGGCCACCGAGGGACGGGCCTCCTGGAACACCGAGAACGCCGGCTTCCAGGTGATGGCCGACAACCTGCAACCGGACACCATCATGGAGATCCGCGAGCGAAAGGGCATGAAGCTCGAACTGCCCGGCACCGTCGACTACTTCTGAGCACCGGCACCCACTTTTTTACTTGCTACGAGACGGCTTCGCCGTCTCGGCATGACGAAAGGCGCTCCGCGCCTTTCGAACCACCTCGGGTCGGCTCACTGTGTTCGCCGACCGCTCGTCGCAAAAACCTGGACTAAAAAGAACCGCGCTCGTTTCACTCGTGCGGACTCCAAACCACCTTCCGCAACCGCAAACCCGCACAGCACCGCCGAAGCCCTCAACCACTCACTTCGTTCGGGTTTCGCCCTTCATCCTCCAGGAACCGCAAACCGCAAATCGCACAGCCGCCGCAGCGGCACGTCAAAACGGCAGATACGGCTCGTAGAGGTCGTCGATTCGGCGATTAAGTGCGTCGCCGTCTTGGGACCCCCACGGGTTGCGTGAGAAGTAGTACATGCTGGCGAAAATCACCCCGATGGTGACGGCGAATCGCGGCGCGGCAGCGCTGAGGACGAACGCCGAGAGACCGGCTATCACTCCCGAGACGAGCACGTCCACGATTTGGTGGGCGACGGACATGCCGACGGTAGCACCGCCGGCAGCCTAAACCGTTCGGACGCGAGCGAAATGTGGGTACTTATCACTGCCGCTGTGTGAGCACTGAGCATGTATCGAGCAGAGGGGCGAACGGGAGTGGGGCGATGAGCGAGTCCTCGAAGTCGCGCTCGGCCTATACCGTGCGCCTCGAACTCGTCGACGAACCCGGCGAGTTGCTCCGTGCGCTCGAACCAATCGCCGACAACGGCGGGAACCTCCTTTCTATTTTCCACGAGCGCGGCTCGCTCACGCCGCGCGGGCACATCCCGGTCGAGGTCGACCTGGAGGCGACGCCCGAGCGCTTCGAGACCATCGTCGCGGCCCTGCGCGAGGCCGGCGTGAACGTTATCCGAGCCGGGGCAGAGCGCTACGGCGAGGAACTCACCGTGATACTCGTCGGCGACCTCGTCGCAACCGACCTCTCGGATACGCTCTCGCGCGTCGAGTGTGCGAGCGCCTCCGTTGCCGATGTCGCGCTGTCAGCCCCCGACGGCACCGACGAACCGTCGAACGCACGGCTCCGCCTGGCGACCCAAACCGGTGAGCGCGAACGCGCGCTCGCCACCGTTCGGACGGTTGCCGAGGAGAAGGACCTCCACCTCGTCGAGCCGCTTTCGGGAGGCGAGCGATGAACCTCGCCATCATGGGCTGTGGCGCGGTCGGCCGTGCGGTCTGTGAACTCGCCGGCAGCTACGGCCATCGCGTGACCGCACTTGCCGACTCGACGAGCGCCGTCACCGACGAGAGCGGCATCGACATCAAGCGCACGCTCGACCGGAAAGCGGAGAAGGGTATCGTCGGCACGGGAGACCACGAGGACGCCCTCGCCAGCGAGTACGACGTCCTCGTCGAAGCCACACCGACGACGCTCGGCGACGCCGAACCCGGATTCAGCCATGCGAAGCGTGCGCTCGCCCGCGATGCACACGTCGTCTTGGCGAACAAGGGACCGGTCGCCGAGCGCTACGGCGACCTTCGAGCTGCCGAGCGCGACAGTGCGGGCACAGTCCTGTTCGAGGCGACCGTCGGCGGGGCGATTCCGGTGCTCTCGACGGTCGCTGACCTCGGTTCCGAGGACGTGACGGCGATCCGCGGAGTTTTGAATGGCACGGCGAACTTCATCCTCTCGCGGATGAGTGCCGAGGGCCTCGATTATGAACACGTCCTCGCCGAGGCCCAGGACCTCGGAGTGGCGGAGACCGACCCGACCTTCGACGTCGAGGGCACCGACGCCGCG
Organism: uncultured Halobacteriales archaeon; assembly: GCA_964545755.1. Taxonomy (GTDB): domain Archaea; phylum Halobacteriota; class Halobacteria; order Halobacteriales; family Halococcaceae; genus Halococcus. Next base: position 3,708 of record CAZJHA010000192.1, read on the forward strand.
CTCAAGTGCGTCATCCTCGCGAACGTCCTCGGCGACGGCGGCGTGACCCTCGCCGACGCGGCAGTCGAGGGCATCACGCGGCTCACGCCGAGCGCACTCGACCTCGCGAGCGAGGACGGCCGCACGGTGCGGCTGGTCGGCGAAGTCACCGACGGCGACAGTCCTACTGTTCGTGTCGGCCCGCGGCTCGTCTCCGAGCACGGCACGCTCGCAGTCTCGGGCACCCAGAACATCGTCCAGTTGGAGACGCGCCACGCCGGCCAGTTGAATCTCAGCGGGCGCGGGGCGGGCGGGCGGGCAACGGCCTCGGCGGTGCTTGCAGACGTCGGTCGATTGCCCTGAGCGGAACGGGAATCGGTCGGCAATCGGCTCGAATCGGGTGAACACGGCCGATTCGCCGGCGGGCGGTATCGTAATCGTTTTAACCGAAACCACGGTAAGCATTCGATATAGCGCCACTGCGCGTGAGATACCAATGGCAGACAAACCACACCAGAACTTGGCCATCATCGGCCACGTCGACCACGGCAAGAGCACGCTCGTCGGACGACTGCTCTACGAGACGGGCAACGTCCCCGAGCACGTCATCGAACAGCACAAGGAAGAAGCCGAATCCCAGGGTAAGGGTGGCTTCGAGTTCGCCTACGTCATGGACAACCTCGCCGAGGAGCGAGAACGCGGTGTCACCATCGACATCGCCCATCAGGAGTTCGACACCGACGAGTACTACTTCACCATCGTCGACTGTCCGGGCCACCGCGACTTCGTGAAGAACATGATCACGGGCGCGTCCCAAGCCGACAACG
>CAZJHA010000193.1:0-4513 GCA_964545755.1 uncultured Halobacteriales archaeon
CCTCGCCGAGTCGATGTCCACCGATATACATCCCCTCTCCTGCCGGGCGCTGGCTCACATACCCCTCGTGATACTCCATGAGCTGGAAGAGCGTCCCCGTCGCGTTCCGCGGGGAGACGAACGCCTCCGTCCACTCGTCGAAGCGCGTGCGGTCGACGACCCGCAGTCCGGCCGCCTCGCACACCTCGATGACCCGCTCGATGTCGGCGACTTCGAGGGTCACGTGATGCAGTCCCGGTCCGTGCTCGTCGAGGAAGTCGGTCAGAAACCCTTCCTGTTCGGGGGCGATGAGTTCGAGCCGCGAGGCGTCGCCGAGTTCGTAATACGCCCACCGGAAGCGGTTCTCGACCGACTCCCCGGTGAGTCTCTCGCAGCCGAGCGCCGTGAGGACGGGTTCGGCATCGGCAATCGACTCGACCGCGATGCCGACGTGATCAACCCGAATCGGCGTGTCGTGTGTCATCGCTCGTCGTTCGACACGAGAGGACAAATCGCTACGGGTCGGCCGAGGTTGGCAGACTTGTCAGCTCGACGGGTCACTCGGCGACGTAGACGTTCTCGTAGTGAGTCTCCTCGCCGATGCGGGTCTCGCTTTGCTCGTCCAACTCGAAGCCGAACCGTCGGTAGAACTCGTTACCCGGTTCGTTTTCGGCGAGCACCATCGCTCGCACCCGCTCGGCACCGCGGTCGGCGAGTACCTCGCGGGCGTGGTCGAGCAGGTCGCTGCCGATACCCTCGTTTCGATGCTCGGGCACGACGTAGACCCGGAGTATCACACCCCCGAATTCGTCCTCGACGGCGTGAGCGAAGCCCACGACTTCCCCCTCACGCTCGGCGACCGGCACCACCGCGTCGTCGCTGTCGATTTCGGTCGCGATGGTCTCGGGGGCGTACCACTCCTCGACACCCTGCTCGACCGTATCGCGGCTCAGAATGTTCGGATAGTCGTGTTTCCACGACACTCGAGCCACGCCCGCAATCGACCCGGCATCGGTGCTCGTTGCCTCGCGCACTGTCATGAATGAGCGTACCATGGCAAACGGCATAGCCGTTTCGACGGCCCTAGCGAGCCCACCACCGCAAATGGATTGCCGAAAGCACAGCTGTTTACCCATCGGCTTCCGATAGGCCGACCGTGACTATCCGACCATGACCGAGTGGGAGTACGAGACGCTGCGCCCGCCGCGCGGGCCGACACAAAAGGAGGCGAGCGACCCGAAGGCGGAGCTGAACGAACTCGGCGCTGCGGGCTGGGAACTCGTCACGAGCGTCGAATACGCTGGCGGTGGCACGAAGTTTCTGCTCTTTAAACGGCCCGTCGAGGAGGGCGCAGAATGAGCGCCGACCCGGACGCGCGAACGGACATCGGTGTTGACCCGGAGGCCGACACCGAGATGGATACGGAGATCGACCCGGACGTCGACATCAGCACCGCGAACACGATGCGTGCGCGGGCCAACGAGAGCCGCATCAAACTCTGGGTGATGCTCGGGGCGAACCGCCTGCTCATCACCGGGCTGCTGGCGCTGTTCGTCTTCGTCGCGTTCGTCGCCCTCGGGGTGTTCGTCTATCCGCCGTTCGAGGCGAGTCTCAGAACCGCCGACACCATCGAGACGATGTTCTCGACGATGATCGGGGCCATCGTCACCGCGACGACGCTCGTGCTCACCATCTCCCAGCTCGTCATCTCACAGGAGAACGGCCCGCTCGGCGAACAGCACGGCCGCATGAGCGACACGATGGACTTCCGGTCGTACACCCGCGACATCATCGGCCAGCCGATGCCCGCCGACCCCTCGATGTTCCTGCGAGCCATCATCGACGCGGCAAAGCGCCGTGCGGCGGCGCTGCGCAGTTCCGTCGCCGACAACGACGACGACCAGCTCCGTGCGGAGGTCGACGAGTTCACCCAGAGCATCATCGCCAACGCCGACGAAGTCGACGAGGACCTCGAAGGCGCGACCTTCGGCGAGTTCGACGTGCTCTTCGCCGCCCTGAACTTCAACTACGGCTGGAAGGTGTTCCAGGTCGAGCGCCTCGGCGACGACCACGAAGACAGCCTGACCGACGAGGACCACGCGATACTCGACGAACTCCGGACGTCGCTGTCGATGTTCGGCCCGGCGCGCGAGCACATCAAGACCCTCTATTTCGAGTGGGCGCTCATCGACCTCTCACAGCTCATCCTCTACGTGGCGGTGCCGGCGCTGGTCGTCGCCGGTGCGATGCTCGCGTTCGTCAGCGGCAGTACGCTCACCGGCGCGACGCTCGGAATTCCGGATATCCTCTGGCTCGTCGCCGGCGGGTTCACCGTCACCACGCTGCCCTTTCTCCTCCTCATCGCCTACATCGCCCGGATTGCGACCATCGCAAAACGCACGCTCGCCATCGGCCCGCTCATCCTCCGTGGCTCCCAGCGGTGAGCCCCGTGGCCAGCTACTCAGAACAGTTCGTTGCCGCCGGTCGAGACCGTGTGCGTCTCGATGGTTGTCCCGTTGACCGAATCGGTGGCGGTGATGGTCGCGTTCTCGCCCGCGGGTAAATAGAGGGTGAGACCGCTGGTCTGACCGCTTGCGACCGTCGTCGAGTCGAAGGTCTTGCCGCTCTCGGTCGTCACGGTGAGGTCGGTAACGCTCTGTTCGCTCGTCGCGTTCGGCGCGAGCGTGACTGCGGTCTTGACGCGGCCGCTGACCCACGGCTCGCTGGTCGATATCTCATCGAAGACGGCCGAATCGTCGACGTTGGCCGAAACTGTAGGATTGAGGGTGAGACAGCCACCGAAAGCGAGGCCGGCGGCGAGCGGGAGGGTAGCGAGGAACCGACGACGGGTGCGAGTCATATACCCGGTTCGAGCCGTGGGTTGTTGAGCGTTCCACTCCATGCAGGCACAGCGCTTTTGGATGAGCTAGGCCTACTCCGACCCATGCTCGGTAGCACGGCAGTCACGAAAGCCGCGAAGAAGGGGTACAAACGCTACGGCGTTCCGGGGGCGCTGGCCGCCGGCGTCGGGACGCTTCTCGGAATTCGCTTCATCAAGCGGAAACTCCGTCCCAGTGGCGGCAACGGCGCAGACGACACGAGCGATACGACCACCGACGGACAGTAGCTGCGCGTCGATTCCGCTGATTTATCCGTTTGCTCCCGGTAGTACGTCCATCGATGGCGACAGTCGTCAAGGGCCGCGTTCCCGCAGAGGAGTTCGCGCTCTACGAGACGCTCGCGACGGGTCCCGACATCGAATGCGAGATAGAGCGCATCGTCGAGACCGGCGACGACGTCGTCATGCCGCTGGTCTGGCTCCGCGGGAGCGACACCGAAACCTTCGGGACGGCGCTCACCGCGGACCCGAGCGTCGACGACCCCTCATTGCTGACTGACCTCGACGGCGAATCGCTCTACCGGATGGAATGGATCGCGGACATCCAGCTCGTCCTCCAAATGCTCACCGGCGCGAAGGCAACCATCCTCGACGCCTACGGAGCCGACGGCTGGTGGTATCTCCGGGTGCTGTATCCGACCCGCGATTCGCTGTCGGCAACCTACGAGTTCTGTGATGAGAACGGGCTTACCTTCGAGGTCGAGACCATCCGCGAGATGGACGGCGACCCAGTGGGTCGCTACGGCCTGACCGAAAAGCAGTACGAGGCGCTCACGCTGGCGACCGAACGGGGCTACTTCGACGTGCCCCGCGACATCGACGTCTCCGACCTCGCCGACGAACTCGACATCTCCCATCAGGCGCTCTCGGAGCGACTGCGCCGCGCCCAGCGCGTGCTCGTCGAGGACACGCTACTGATGGGAACGCGCTCGGACGAGTGAGTCAGCCCGCCTGAAAGAGCCGTTCGTACTCGTCGGGGAGTTGGGTCCTGACCTCGTTCCACGTCTCGCCGTCGACCGACTGGGCGAGGCTCTCGAAGACCGCTTGGGTGTGCAATCGGGCGTAATCGGGGTCGATATCCGTCGTCTTCTCGCGCTCGGCCTCGCGCACCCAGTCGACGAACTCGTCGGCGGTGAACCCGGCGGCCTCCGCGCCCGACCCGTCGAGCGCCCCTGCGAGGTTTTCGGGGAGTTCGTCGGCGAGTGATTCGACCGTATCGAGCCGTTCGCCGAGCACGCCGAGGACCGCCTCGGCGGCCGCGACCGCCTGCTCGGGCGAATCGAGGTCAGCACGCGATTCGACGTCCGAGAAGAACTGTTCGTCGTCCATATTCGTCCACCAACTGGCGAGCGTGTTCCGCGTGCTGCCTGCAAGCGAAGGGATATCTCAGCAGTCGAGGAACGACTCGGCGTTCTCCCAGAGGAGCTTTCGCTGGGTCTCCTCGGGGTAGTCGGTGTGTTCGGCGAACGACTCGAGCCACGCCTCGGGACGGATCATCGGGTAGTCGGTGCCGAACATCACCTTGTCCTTCAAGATGGTGCCCGCGTAGTGGAGCACCTGCTCGTCGATGTACTTGGGGAGCCAGCCCGAGAGGTCCATGTAGACGTTGCCCTTCTGCTGGCAGATGGCCAACTG
>CAZJHA010000194.1:0-4489 GCA_964545755.1 uncultured Halobacteriales archaeon
TTCCCTACATGGGCTACGCCCGACAGGACCGAGCGTTCGAGCCGGGCCAGCCCGTCTCCGCGCGCGCGGTCGCCCGTGCGCTGAGTACCGGCACCGACCGCGTGCTCACCGTGAACCCCCACGAAGAGTCCGTCAGCGAGTTCTTCGACGTTCCCTGTGCCACCGTCGACGCCGCCGGACGACTCGCCGACCCCTTGCCGGCGCTCGACGACCCCGTGTTCATCGCCCCCGATGCCGGAGCCACCGACCTCGCCGAAACAATACGAGATGCCTACGGGACGGGCGAAACCGACCACTTCGAGAAGACGCGCCACAGCAGTACCGAAGTCGAACTCGAACCACACGCCACCGATGTCTCGGACCGAGACGTCGTGCTCGTCGACGACATCATCGCCACCGGGTCGACGATGGCCGGGGCCGTCGCCCACCTCAACGACGACGCCGCCCGGGCGTTCGTCACCTGCGTCCATCCGGTCTTCGCGGGCACCGCCCGAACCCGCCTCGCCCGCGCCGGCGTCGAAGCCGTCTACGGAACGGACACGATAGAGCGCGCCGAAAGCGCCGTCAGCGCCGCGCCAGCCATCGCCGACGCCCTCGATTAGTCCGCTCGCGCCTCCGCGACGGGCACGATGGCGATCTCGACAGTTGTATCCTCGATGTCCCACTCGCGGCGATGGCCGTCCGCGACATCGCCGAACGCCGCAGCGCGCACCTCCTCAGCGATGAGGGCCTCGTGCTCGCGGACGAACCCGGCGACGCGCTCGTCGGCGATGTCGATGTCGACCCTGATTTCGGCCTCCAAATCGAGGTCCAACTCCTTTCGCATCTCCTGAATCCGCCTGATGACGTCCCGGGCGTAGCCCTCGCTCTCGACGTCCTCGGTGAGCGCGGTGTCGACGTAGACCGTGCCGCCGCCCTCGGCCGCGAACGTGTCGGCGGCGACTCCCTCGGGCGTCTCAGTGACGACTTCGACCATCTCATCGGTGAAGTCTACGGACTCGCCGAGCGCGTCGGCGACAGCGGTTTCGAGGGCGTCGAGCGTCGGCTCCTTGACCCGTGCCTCGTTGAGTGCGGTCATGACCTCCCCTGCGCGGTCGCCGAATGCAGGTCCGAGAACACTCATATCGGCGCTGGCGCTGTAGCGCAACTCTCCCCAGCGCTCGTCGGGACCGACCAGTTCGACAGATCTAGCGTTGAGCCGGTCGGCGATGATCTCCGATTGGCTTTCGGCGGCCTCGGCGACCGTATCGCTTTCGGCATCGACGACGATGCGCGTGACCGGCCAACGGAGCTTTCGTTCTGCTTGCTGGCGGGCGGCCGAGCCGGCCTCCTCGACACCGCGGGCGACCCGAACCTCGCGTTCGAGGTCGTCGTTTCGGAGTTCGCCGTCAGGTCCGGGCCAGTCGCACATGTGGACCGTATCGAACTCCGCCTCGCCGGTGAGAGTAGTATAGATATCTTCGGCGGCGAACGGTGCGTACGGCGCGAGCAGCGCCACGACCTCTCGAAGCACGCGGTAGAAGGTCGCGTACGCCGCGCGCTTCGAGGGGCTGTCGCTTTCCTCCCACATCCGCTCGCGCACGCTCTGGACGTAGAATCGAGACACGTCCTCGACGACGAAATCGAGCAGGGCGTGCAGCGCGCGGTCCTGCCGGAACTCGTCCCACTCGTCGGTCATCTCCTGCTCGACGGTCTGGAGCCGTGAGAGCACCCACTCGTCCTCGCGTTCGAGGGTTACGTCCGCGAGGGTCGTCTCGGTCGGCGAAAAGTCGTCGAGGCGCATGTAGGGGAGGGGAAAGCGGAAGACGTTCCAGAGGATGTTGAGGTTGCGCTGCATGGTCTCGGTCTCGTCCCACGAGAAGCGCATGTCGTCGCCCTGGGGCGTCACCGACAGGAGGAACAGTCGCATCGGGTCCGCGCCGTACTCCTCGATGACCTCCTGTGGCTCGACGGTGATGCCTTTGGACTTCGACATGCCTCTGCCGTCGGGCATGTTGGCGTAACCGTGCATCAACACCTCCTCGTAGGGAATCTCCCCGAGTGCCGCCGTGCCCATGCCCAACTGCGACCAGAACCACCCTCTGGTCTGGTCGTGAGCCTCCATGATGAGGTCGGCGGGCCACAGTTCCTCGAAGTCGCCCTCCTCTTGAGGGTAATCGAGCGTGCCCCACGATGCAACCGACGAATCCAGCCACACGTCGAAGACATCGGGGACGCGCGTGTAGGTCGTGCCCTCCTCGGTGATGGTGAGGTCGTCGACGGTCGGACGATGGAGGTCCACCTCTTCGGGGTCGACTGTTTGGTCAACGCGCTCGGTGAGTTCCTCGCGGGTGCCGACGACGATGACATCGTCCATCCCGCCGGACCAGTCTTCGGGCGTCCAGATGGGGACGGGGATGCCCCAGTAGCGTTGGCGGGAGACGTTCCAGTCGGGCGACCCCTCGATGAAGTCCCGAAAGCGGTTGTCGCGGGCCTCTTGGGGATGCCACTCCGAGTCCTCGATGTTGCCGAGCATCTCCTCTTTGACGTCCGTAACGGTGATGAACCACTGGTCGGTGGCGAGGAAGACGATATCCGTATCACAGCGCCAGCATTGACCGTAATCGTGGGTGTAGGTCTCCTCGGCGAGCAGCAGTTCCTTCCCCGCTAAATCCGCGATGATTTCCTCGTTGGCGTCGCGGACGAACTCGCCGGCGTAGTTCCCTGCCGCGTCGAGATAGACGCCGTCGCCGCCGACGGGACAGAACACGGGAAGGTCGAGTTCCGACCCGCGCTCGAAGTCCTCCTGCCCGTGGCCGGGCGCGGAGTGAACCAGACCTGTCCTGTCGACCTCGACGTAATCAGCGTGATAGACCTCGCCCACGCCATCGCCGTCGGGGTGGTCGGGAACCGCCTCGGCCAGCGGGTGGTCGTACTCCCAGCCGAGTAGTTCGGACCCATCGAGTTCGTCGAGCAGCTCGTAGTCGTCGTATCGGCCCTTCTTCAGGACCTCCTCGACGACCTCGGCGGCGAGATAGAGCACGTCCCCTTGGCCATCCTTTTCGGCCCGGACCTTCTGATACGTCACCTCCTCATCGACGGCAACGAACTCGTTCGCGGGAACGGTCCACGGCGTCGTCGTCCAGATGACGAGGTTCCCCTCGCGCTCGGAGAGGGGGAATTTGACGTAGATGGAGGGGTCCTCGACCTCGTGGTACTCGACCTCGTTTTTGGCGATGGCCGTCTCACACCGGGGGCACTGGGTGATCGAACGTTTGCCCTGCTCGACGAGCCCGCGTTCTGCGGCCCGTTTGAACCCCCACCACGCTGCCTCCATGTATTCGGGATTCACGGTCTTGTAGGGGTTCTCCCAGTCCATCCAGACGCCGAAGGATTTGAAATCCGATTGGAGTCCTTCGAGTTGTTCGTCGGCGTACTGCTTGCACTCCTCGATGAACGGTTCCATCCCGAAGGCCTCGATGTCCTTCTTGTTGTCGAAGCCCAGTTTCTCCTCGACGCGGGTCTCGATGGGCAGCCCGTGCATGTCGTAGCCCGGCCGGTCGGTCACGTCGTAGCCCTGCATTCGGTGATACCGGATGTAGGCGTCTTTCAGCGTTTTATTCCACGTCGTGCCCATGTGGGCCGCACCCGAAGTATAGGGCGGGCCGTCGACGAAGAAGAAGTCCTCGCCGTCGGCGCGGTGTTCCTTGGTCTTGCGGTAGGCATCCGTCTCCTCCCACTGCTCGAAGACGCGGCCCTCGACCGCATCGGGGTCGTATCGGTCCGCGACCGGCTCGAACCTGCTCATGGCTCGCCTACCCGTGCGGGGACTAAAGGAGCCTCGGTTGTGCAGACCGACCTGTCGAACCCCCTTCAACCGGAACGGACTCAAGCCATCCGAACCCACAGTCGCTGTGGCCGACTATCCCGACCCCGATTCGAAAAACGTCCTCGCGCCCGGCTGTGAGCGCTGTCCCGCGCTCGCCGACGCCCGCGAACGCATCTCGTGGGGCAACGGTTCTCTCGATGCCGACCTCGTGGTGGTCGGCGAGGCGCCCGGCGCTGGCACGCCCGAAGCCGACCGCTGGAAGGGCGGCAACTGGACGGGCATGGCCTACACCGCGCGTCACTCCGGGCGAAAGATTCGCGACCTCTTTGCCGACCTCGGCTTCGAAAACGATGAACTCTACTTCACGAACGCCGTCAAGTGCTTCCCGCCGGACGGAGAGGGCGGTAACCGCGAACCCACGGGTGAAGAACGGGCGAACTGCCGGCCGTATCTCGAACGTGAAATCCGAGACATCGAGCCGCGCGCCGTCATCGGAACGGGAAAACACGCCACGACGAGCCTGCTCGCGACCGAGGGCCACAGTATCGATGGCTTTCTCGATTCGATTCTCGAACCGGTCGCGCTCGAAAGCCTCGAAACGACGCTCGTGCCGGTGCTCCACCCTTCCTATCAGGCAGTCTGGCTATCGCGGCTCGACTACACCCGGGAGTCGTACCTTGA
>CAZJHA010000195.1:0-4412 GCA_964545755.1 uncultured Halobacteriales archaeon
TCGCTCCAGAGGTTCTCGAACAGCGCGGCCTCCGCGCGCGTCGGCTCGCGGCCGAGTTCTGCGACGACGAGTTCGCGGTCGGACGGGGAGAGGGGCATACCTCCCACTTCGAGACATCGACTAAATCGCTTGTGATGAGCGTCACGACGCGACCGATACCGGGTCCTTTTTGCTCCAACGCCCGAACGCGCATCCGTGCTGTCGGCCGAGCTTCACTGTCATTCGGAACTGTCCTTCGACGGCCGCGACCCCGTCGAACTGCTGCTCTCACAGGCCGACGCCGTCGGGCTGGATGCGCTCGCGGTGACCGACCACGACGAAATCGAGGCGAGTCTCGACGCGGCCGACCGCGCCGCCGACTACGGGCTGGTGGGGATTCCCGGCTCGGAAGTGACCAGCGCCGCCGGCCACGTTCTCGCGCTGGGCATCCACGAGCGCGTCCCCGCAGGACTCCCCTTCACCGAGACCATCGAGCACATCCACGACCAGGACGCCATTGCGGTCGTGCCCCACCCTTTCCAGCGCTCGCGCAGCGGCGTTGCCCCCCACATCACGAGCGAAGAACTGGCGAGCGCCGACGCCATCGAGGTCTACAACTCGCGGCTCCTGACCGGGCGCTCGAACCGCCGCGCCGGTCGCTTCGCCCGCTCCCACGACCTCCCGATGACCGCCGGCAGCGACGCCCACATCGCCGAGATGGTCGGCCAGGCCGTGACGAACGTCGGCGCGAGCGAGCGAACGCTCGCGGGCGTCCTCGACGGGATTCGGGCGGGACGCACCGAAGTCATCGGCAAACGCACGCCGTGGCGCATCAGCCTCCGGCAGGCCGGTGGCGGCGTCAAACGCCGCATCAAGGGTCGACTCGCGGGTTTGCTGTAGCTACTCGACCGTTGCGATTGCCTCACAGCCGATTTCGGTTGTATCCGTATCGATATCGCTCGCACGGAGTTCGTCGGGCGTGTACCACGTCCACGCCTCGGAACTCGGTTCGTCGTCACCCTCGGGAGCAATCGCCCGACTCCCGACGCGCGCGAAATACACGAAGTCGATATGCTGGTGGGCAACGCGTCCGTTGGAGTGGACGTCGATATCGTAGAGCATCTGATAGCGCGGCTGGGGCAGCGCTCGTCCATCCGGCGCGTCGATATCAGGTGCGCTGGCGACGAGTTCGGCCTTCAGCCCCGTCTCTTCGCGAACTTCGCGCAGACCCGCCTCGTGGGGCAGTTCGTCGCGGTCTACGTGTCCGCCGGGCGGGAGACGAATCCCGAGTTTCGGATGGCGATGCAGCGCCGTCGTGCCGTCGTTGACGAGATACACCGTCGCGGTGAAGTGTCGCGTCGTTTCCATACGGGCGGAAAACGGCCGGTGGTTGTCGGTGTTGCGTCATCGTTTCGAAACGCTTAGTGCCGACCTCGCCCCGTCTCCCGGTATGACTGACGGGAGCGTCGACCCGCAAGCGGTGGCCCACGTCGCCACCCTCGCACGGGTCGACCTCGACGAGAGCGAGGTAGACGAGTTCGCCGCGCAGTTCGCCGACGTGCTCGGCTACTTCGAGACGCTCGACGAGGTGCCGGACGTCGAATCCGACCCGGACCTCGTGAACGTCCTGCGTACCGACGAGGCGCGTGAGAGCCTCTCACAGGACGAAGCACTCAAGAACGCCCCCGAAACCAACGAAGGCTACTTCGAGGGACCACCGGTCGGATGAGTGATTCCTTCATCACTCGCGAGGTAATCGAAAGCGAGTCCGACGGGCCACTTGACGGTCGACGGGTCGCACTCAAGGACAACATCTCCACCGAAGGAGTTCTCACGACCTGTGGCTCGGCGATGCTCGAAGAGTACGTCCCGCCATACGACGCCACCGTGGTCGAGCGTCTCACGGAGTCGGGCGCGACAATCGTCGGGAAGACAAACATGGACGAGTTCGGCATGGGGACGACCACCGAGACCTCCCACTTCGGCCCGACGACCAATCCCGTCGACGAGGAGCGGGTTCCGGGCGGCTCCTCGGGTGGGAGTGCGGCCGCCGTCGCCGCCGGCGAGGCCGACCTCGCGCTCGGCTCCGACACTGGCGGGTCGGTGCGCTGTCCGGCCGCCTTCTGTGGCGTCGTCGGCATCAAACCCACCTATGGATTGGTCTCGCGGTACGGGCTGGTCGCGTATGCGAACTCCTTGGAACAGATCGGCCCGCTCGCGCCGACCGTCAAGGAGGCAGCCGAACTGCTCGACGTCATCGCCGGTCCGGACGAGCGCGACGCGACGACCCGCCAGGAGGGTGCGGACACGAACTACACGAGCGCCACCGACGGCGACATCGAGGGGACGACCATCGGTGTGCTCACGAGCCTCGTCGACGGGGCCGACGAGCGCGTCGCATCCGTCTTCGAAGCACGCATCGCGGACCTCGAAGACTGGGGAGCCGAGATCCAAGAGGTCGAACTCGCATCCCTCGACCACGCCGTACAGGCGTACTACGTCATTGCCATGTCCGAAGCCTCCTCGAACCTCGCACGGTTCGACGGCGTTCGCTATGGGCTGTCGGGAGGGTTCGACGGCGACTGGAACGACGCGTTCGCCCGCGCACGTGAAGCGGGCTTTGGACCCGAGGTGAAGCGCCGGATTCTCTTGGGGACCTACGCCCTCTCGGCCGGCTATCACGACAAATACTACAAGAAAGCCCAGGATGCCCGCGCGTGGATAAAGCAGGACTTCGACCGGGCGCTCGACGAAGCGGACGTGCTCGCCGCGCCGACGATGCCCGTTCTGCCGCCGAAACTCGGCGAGAGTCTCGACGACCCGCTCCAGCTCTACCTCATGGACGCCAACACCGTCCCGGTGAACCTCGCCGACCTGCCGGCGATTTCGGTACCGGCCGGCACCGCCGACGGACTCCCCGTGGGCGCACAGTTCATCGGGCCGGCTTTCGGCGAGCGAGCCGTGATTCGGGCCGCAAGCGCGCTCGAATAGCTCATCAGCTCGGGTGGCATCGTAATGTTCAGTAGCGTTGGTTCACTACGTCAGCACATGGACGATACCGACGCCGATGGCAGCGTGAGTCGCCGAGGCTTCCTCAGAACGGCCGCGGGGACGGCGGCCATCGCGGGCGCGAGCGGTACGGCCGCGGCCCAAGAGGGTGGCTCTGGCGGCGGATCGGCGAAAGAGGTCACGGTCGGGCCGGGTGGCGCGCTGACGTTCGAACCCGCAGAGCTGACGATAGCGCCCGGCACGCCGGTGAAGTTCACGTGGGGTTCGGGCGGTCACAACGTCAGTCCCAGCGAGGGCGACTGGGGCCACCAGCCTATCGAGGACGAAGGGTTCAGTTTCACGACCTCGCCGTTTCAGGAGACCGGCGAGTACGGCTATGTCTGTACGCCACACGAGTCGGCCGGCATGACTGGCACCATCATCGTCCAGCAGGGCGGTGCCAGCAGCGGGTCCTCCGAACCGCCGATTCCGGGCTTCGCCAAGAGTATCGGCGTCGCGGCGTCGACGTTCCTGCTCTCGACGCTCGGTCTCGCCTACTTCTTCATGCGCTACGGCGGCGACTTCGAGCGCGACGCCGAGTAACCGGTGTATAACGAGTTTCGGTCATCCACCGCAGCCACCACCTCGGCAGTCGCTCAGACGGCTTCGGTCAGCTGCTTTCGTCCCATTCGAGTGCGAACAGTATTCGCTCGCCCTTCGCCGTGAGACTATAGACGCGCGTTTCGCCGTCGACAAGCAGTTCGACCAACCCCTGCTCGCGCAGTTCGTCAGTCGTGGATTCGGTCCTACTGACGCTCAGGTTTCCACTCACGCCACGCACGCCCTCAACGCTCGGCGCATCCCTCACGGCGATCTCCGAAGGGTTTGCCGGACCGGTAACGAGCCGTTCGAGCACCGCCGTCCGTCTCGACGATTCCGTGACGAACGCGGTCAGCTCCGCGTCGGCGTCACTCTCTCCGTCCGCCGTTTTGGTCGCCGTTTCCGTTGTCTCAGTCGCTGTCTCTGTGGTGTCAGTCGCCGTTTCCGTTGTCTCAGTCGCTGTCTCTGTGGTGTCAGTCGCCGTTTCCGTTGTCTCAGTCGCTGTCTCCGTTGATTCGGTTGTTGGCATCTCTTTTCACACGTCCTGTTCGCTGGAGCAACGACGCGATAGTATATAAATATTCGCTCGTCCGTGAGTAGTTACTGGTAGTCGATTTCGCCCTCGCCCTCCCCAATCCACGCACCGCGGTCGGGTTCTCTGGATTCGAGCGGGTCGATGTCCTTGTACCACGGGACGTTCTTCAGCTGCTCTTTGTTGAGCGCGAGGTCGTCCTTCGTATCGCCCGTGAACTCGAAGTTCTGGGTCAGGAGGATGGCGTCCACCGGGCAAACCTCCTCACAGAGCCGGCAGTAGATGCACTGGCCGATGTGGAGGTTGTACTGCT
>CAZJHA010000196.1:0-4410 GCA_964545755.1 uncultured Halobacteriales archaeon
GCGAGCGCCTGATGTTCGAGTACGGCTACGCGAACAACGACGGCGAACTCGCCTCCCGCGACGTCGTCTCCCGCGCCGAGCTCACGGAGGTCAACGAGGGCCGCGGCGTCGAGGACGAGTACGTCCACCTCGACATGCGCCACCTCGGCGAGGAGCGCATCCTCGACCGCCTGGAGAACATCCTCCACCTCGCGGAGGACTTCGAGGGCGTCGACGGCCTCGAGGAGCCGATGCCGGTCAAGCCCGGCCAGCACTACGAGATGGGCGGCATCGAGACCGACGAGAACGGCCAGACGCTCATCGACGGCCTGTACGCCGCCGGCGAGTGCGCCTGCGTCTCGGTCCACGGCTCGAACCGGCTGGGCGGGAACGCGCTGCCGGAACTCATCGTCTTCGGCGCGCGCGCGGGTCGCCACGCCGCCGGCAAGGAGATGGAGGCGGCCGAGATCGAGACCGGCCCCTCCGCGAGCATCGGCTCCGGCGAGGTCGATACGCCCGTCACGCCGGGCGCGCTCGACACCTCCGATGACGTAGCCGCCGACGGCGGACGGGCGGGCGACGAGCGCGCGGACGGCGGTCGAGCGTCGGACGACGCTCGGCCTCGTCAGACCTCGTCTGACGGTGGCGCGCTGGTCGGCATGGACGAGACCGTCGAGCGCGCACTTGAGGACGAACGCGCGCGCATCGAGCACCTCCTCGACAAAGACGAGGGCGTCCAGCACGCCGACATCCGCTCGAAGCTCCAGGAATCGATGACCGCGAACGTGAACGTCTTCCGCAACGAGGAGGGCCTGAAACAGGCGCTGCGGGACATCCGCGAGGCCCGTGAGGCCTATCAAGACGTGTACGTCAACGACCCCTCTCGCACCTTCAACACCGACCTCCAGCACACCATCGAGACCCGCAATCTCATCGACCTCGCCGAAGCCATCACGCTCTCGGCGCTCGCCCGCACCGAGTTCCGGGGTGCCCACTGGCGCGAGGAGCACCAAGAGCGCGACGACGAGAACTGGATCAAACACACGATGCTCGCATGGAACGAGGGCACGCCCGACCTCTACTACGCACCGGTCATCCTCGAAGGTGAGGACAAGACCTACGAGCCGAAAGAACGTAGTTACTAGACCGCCACCGTTTTCTGTACTACGAGGCAGAACCGTCTCGGCACTCAACAGAGACGGTGCTTTTGGCTTTCGCAGGACCTTCGGCCCCCTCAGTGACGAAAGATGCGGAGCACCGCTCGTTCGCTCCCCATCCAGCAAAGCCAGCACCGCAATCGCCACAGCCGCCGCTCTGCGCTACTACCGGCAAAAAGTCACACCCCTCAGAGGAGCTGGTCGAGGCTGTCGTACTCCTCGATTTCGACGCCCTCGTCGGTGATTTCGGACATGATGATGCCGTTGCCGCTGGCGGTGTCGCGCTCGATGGCGCTTTTGACCGCGTGGGCGGCGACGGTTCTGGCCTCGTCGTTGCTTAGGCCCTCTTCGTACTGCTGTTCGAGCACACCGTAGGCGAACGGCGAACCGGAGCCGGTCGCATTATAATCCTCTTCCATGACGCTGCCCGCAGGGTCGATGCTGTAGATATGGCTACCCTCGTCGTCGACACCGCCAAGAATCGGGTGGACGATGAAGAACGCACCGCTGCGCAGGAAGTTCGAGGTCAGCGTCGAAAGGGCCTGCATGCTCATCTCCTCGCCACGACGGGCCTCGTAGAGGTCCACCTCGGCTTTGAGATTGTTGATGAGCGCTTGTGCTGCACTCACCGCACCCGAAATCGTGAGCGCGCCGCGAGGATGGATTTCGGCGATCTTCTGGGCCTGCTTGCTCGCGACCATGTTGCCGGCGCTCGCCCGGCGGTCGGTGGCGAGCACGACGCCGTCGGTGGTCGTCAGCCCGACGGTCGTCGTCCCGGTCTTGGTGATTTCGGCGTCGTCCATATCGGGACTCGGCAGCGAGCCGAGTTCCGGTTCGTAGATGTCGTCGGTCGCCTGTCGTCCGGGCCGCGCGAGGTCCGGACCGTTTGGTAGCTCAGGCATTGCCCTGTATACTTGCCGGACGCTTAAAAGGCCAGTCCTTCCGAACTCTCAGTTCTCGCTCGCGCGCTCGTGGGCCTCGCCGAGACGCTCGACGAGCCGGCCGACGGGAAGCGACAGACCGACGCGCTCGGCGACCAACGCGAGTGGGAACGTGACGATACCCACCAACAGCACAGTCTGGTAGGCGGCGAACAGCAGCGTGCGGTACAGTCGTGCTTTCATGTCCTCGCCGAGGGGAAATTCGAGGAAGTATATAACTGTACCGCATCGGAGAGGTGATGAGAACCACCGACACACCGCCGTAGCCGTGCGATTCAAGTGGATTTGGACGGAACGCAACCAGAAATTCGAACACGACGGTCGCAAGCGGGGCGACCGACGACCCACGCCGTTCGTATCCATAACGTATCGTGGACTTCGGGGTCACGTGCGCGGCGAAACCACAAGGTACGACACGCCGGGAGCCAAGAGTCAGGTATGGCCGACTATCTCGTTGCGATGGAGGCGGCGTGGTTGGTTCGTGACGTCGAAAGCATCGACGACGCCATCGGCGTCGCCGTCAGTGAAGCCGGCAAGCGACTGAACGACGAGGACAAGTCCTACGTCGAGGTCGATGTCGGCGCAACCGGCTGTCCGGCCTGCGGCGAACCGTTCGATTCGGCGTTCGTCGCCGCCGGCACGGCACTCGTGGGACTGGTGCTCGAAATCGAGGTGTTCAACGCCGACGGCCGCGAACACGCTCAACGCATCGCCAAAAGCGAGGTCGGCGGCGCGCTGCGCGACGTGCCACTCGACATCGTCGAGACAGTCGAACACGACGCCGAGGAGGAGAGCTAACCGATATACCGGAGGTCGTCGTCGGTGGCCTGCTGACCCTGTTCCATCTGCTGGATCTTCTGGACGACCTCCTCCATCTCGTCGGCGCGCTCTTCAAGGGACTCGAAGTCGACCTCGAAGCCGACGAGGTCTTCGAGCACTTCGAGCACTGCTCGTGCACTCTTTGGGTCGACGAGATACCCGCTCGTCTCGCCCATCAGACACGCCGCCGGCAGGTCGCGGCGCTCGCCGAGTCCAAGGAGCAAGCCGGAAACACCGATGATACCGCCGGCCGGCTCACCCTCGCGGAACTCCACTCCTTCGCCTTCGAGTTCCTCGGCGAGGTCGTCGGTGGTCGCGGCCCCGATGACGCCGTACTCGTCGATGAGTTCGCCTGTCGGAACACCGCCGAGCGCGAACACCCGCTCGACCCCGTGGTCGGCCGCGAGGTCGAGAAACAGGTCCGTCAGCCGGTAGTGGCCGGCGGCGTTCTGTGCCTGATGATCGCCGGTGAGCACGAGCAGGTCCTGTCCGTCGGCCTCGACGGCGTGGAGTTCGGCCGAGGCCAGTTTCGCGCGGCCGTCCTCGATGTTCACCTGCGGTGGGAAATGCTCGGAGTACACCCGTGCGAGGAGTTCGCCGTCGAGTTCCTCCAGAAGATGCTCGGCGACGAGCTTCCCGACGTGGCCCACGCCGGGCAGACCCTCTATGAGTACGGGGTCGGTCAGCTCCGGCTCCGCGAGCGTCTCGACATCGAATTCGTCCATGCCTCAACCGGACTCGCGGCGCTTAAGAGCGCGTCGGTGCTCGCCATGCGGGTCCTCGGGGTTGTAGGGAGCCGGTGCGCTATTGACTGCCTGACCGCCACAGTCGGGACAGGTAGAACTGAGGGTGTAGACCGGCCGCTCGTGCGCTGATTCCCACGCCTCGCAGACGCGAATGGCCGATTTCATTGTCGATTCCCTACTCGTCGTCGCTGCGGCGCTCGCGGTGGAACTCGGCGGTACCGCCGTGCTCCGTGACCGAGGCCGCCGCGCGGTCGGCGCTGGCTTCGAGTTCGCTCTCGGCGGTCTTGTAATCCGGTGCCTGCACGCGGATGCGGTATTCGGGCGACCCCACATAGGTGACATCGAGTTCGACCTCTTCGGGGATGTCGCCGTTGCCCTCGGCGGCGTGAAGCGCCTCACGGATGACGTCGACGCCGGCGCTGTCGGGACTCGTGAGGTCGACGTAGCCCGCGACCGTCACGTACGGCACCGAAACGTTCTCGCGGGCGGTCTCGACGATGGCATCGATCTCGTCGTCAGTGAGATCGGTATCGGCGAGCGCCTCCCCACCGTGGATGGCTGCCTCCTCGAATCCCGCATAGAGCGAGCCGAATTCCGCGAGAAACTCGTTGGCCACCGTGGCGTACTGCTCGTCCCCGATGTCCTCGCCGAAGGCAATCGTCATCCAGTTGTCTGCCTTCTGTTCGGACTTCCATTCTCTGACTTTCTCCGAGCGCTGGTGGTCGTTGACGTCCTTCAGCGAGAGGTCGATCTGCTGGGAACCCTCGT
>CAZJHA010000197.1:0-4371 GCA_964545755.1 uncultured Halobacteriales archaeon
TTTGGAACTATCTCTGCTCAACTGAGGGGTAAAGATTCGTCACTGACCCTATCAGGCACCGCTGTGATACCGACGACGAGACCCCCGACGAGCACGAACGTGACGACGCTCAATACGAGGTAGAGACGCCGCAGCCAGCCCAACACCGGATGGTCGCGTTCGGTCGCGGGTGCCATATGTTGATGTAACACCGACAGTGAAATAATCCTTGCCCTGACCGCGGCTGCCACTCAGTCGTCGAGATGCTCGCGGACGGCCGAGGCGAACGCGTGCTGCGTTTCGGGTGGAATCTCGTTCGGGTCGGGGGTCGAGGGTGCGTCGTCGGCGTCGAAGGTCGGGTCGAACAGTCTGAGTGCGCTGTTGATGGTCGTCCAGTCGTCGGCCTCGGCGGCGTCGCGCAGGCTCTTCGTGGGCGCGGCGAGCAGTTGACTCACGAGCGTGTCGGCGAGCGACTCGACGACCGCGCGCTGGTCGTCGGTCAGCCCATCCGTATCGAGCTTCGAGAGCGCCCGCGAGAGTTCGCGTTCTTTCATCCGCTCGGCGTTCTCGTACATCGCCGCGATGACCGCGTCGGCGCGCTGGCGCTTGTAGCGGGCGAGCAGGTTGTCGAACTCGCGGTCGATCATCGCCTCGACTTGCTCGGCGGCTGCCTGCCGACGCTCGCGCGTCGTCTCGGTCACGGATTCGAGCGCGTCGAGGTCGTAATGGCTAACGTTCGGGAGGCGCTCGGCGGCCTGTGGGGCGTCGCGTGGCTGAGCGATATCGATGAGCAGCGTCTCGCCGGCCGCTTCGAGCGCCGCGCGGTCGAGCACGGGGTCGGGACTGCTCGTCGCCGAGACGACGACGTCCGCCAGCGACAGCGTCTCGGGCAGGTCGTCCAGTTCGAGCGCCGCGCCGTCGGCAGCGACCCGTTCGACGACGTGCGCTGCGGCCTCTTCGGTGCGGTTCGCGACGAACAGATGCTCGACCGAGCGAGCGAGCGACTGTGCCGCGAGCGTGCCCATCTCACCTGCGCCGACGACCAGCCCCGTGGCATCGTCGAGACTTCGCTCCTTGTCGGCGAGGCGTGCGGCGGCGCTGCCGAGCGAGACCACGCCCTCGTCGATTGCCGTCTCGGTGCGCGCACGCTCGCCGACGTGGATGGCCTTCTGGATACCTTCCTCGAACATCGGGCCGATGCCGCCGACCGCCAGCGCGTTCGCGTAGGCGTCCTGCAACTGGCCGAGGATCTGGTCCTCGCCGAGCACGAGCGACTCCAGTCCGCAGGCGATCCGCATGAGATGGCGCAGGCTCTCCTCATGGCCGAGTTCGCGGACGATTTCGTCAGGACTGTCGGCGACGGCGGCCGCAAGGCTCTCGCTTGCGCGCTCTGGGTCGTCGGCGACGGCGTACAGCTCGAAACGGTTGCACGTCTGGAGGGCGAATGCCTCCCGAATCCCCTCGCGGTCGAGCAGCGATTCGACAGTTGCGCGTTCGTCGCGGTTGCAGGCTGCCTCGATCTGCTCGACGCTCGCGCGCTGATGGGCGATGCTCACGCCGGAAATAACTCCGGTGGCGACAGTCATGGTTCGTTTCCTTCCGAAAGCACGTCGCTGATCACCGATTGGGCCTCTTGGTCCGGATTATGGGTTCCATCACCTAAAGCCTTCCAAACCTGCTCGGAGCGAACCACCGCCCGGATGGCCGCCCGACGCGCTGCCGGCGGCGTATCCTTCCGCAGTTGCTCGCGCAACCCCCCGGTGAGCGTCGCCATCGCGCCCACGCCGGCGAACTCCTCCTCGAAACGCTCGCGCAGATACCGACTGAGCGCCGGACTCGTTCCCCCAGTGGCGACCGCCATCAAAACGGGGTCGTCGCGGACGGTTGCCGGCACGACCACATCGTGCTGACCGCCGTCGTTGCTCCCGCTCCGGTCGGTGCGATTTATCAGGCTGCCGTGTTCGCGCGCCACCCGTGCCACGGCGTCGTTCACTGCCACGTCGTCCGTGGCTGCGACCGCGAGCGCCGGGTCGGTCCGCTCGAACCACCCTGCAACGTCCGCGGGGGCCGGCGCGGCACGCACTCGTTCGCTATCGCCGAACTCGACATCGGCGAACGCCGGACTCACCACCAACACCTGTGCCTCGCGCGCGAACCGACGGGCCTTGCGCGCGCCGACCGGCCCGCCGCCGAACACCAGCACCCTCTCGTCGACGAAATCGTGCAGCAGCGGTATCATTTATCCGATGCTTCGGTAGTGTTCGCGGCGGCACGCTCGTCCATGCGGATGCCCGTTTTCTTCAGAATCCGTGTCGAGAACAGGGTGTCCCAGTCGTCCTCCCCAACCGCGAAGAAGTCACTCATGCGACCTCTGACCTGCTCGATGCGGCGCTCGCTCTCTTCGACCGAGCGGCCGTGGGTCATCGCGAAGAAGTTGTACGGCCAGACGCCCTCGTGGCGCGGGCGCTCGTAGCAGTGGGTGACGAATTCGAGGTCGGCGATGGCCGGTCCCACGGTTGAGACCAGTTCATCGGGCACGTCCCAGACGGTCATGCCGTTTTCCGTATAGCCCAACGAGTAGTGGTTCGGCACGACGCCCACCCGTCGAACCTTCCCCTCTGCGAGAAATCGTTTGACCGTTTCGATGACCCACTCGACCTCAGCGCCGACAGCTTCCGCAACGTCGCGATACGGCGTCTCGGTGAGTGGTAATCCTCCCTGCAACTCGATGGCGAGGTCGCGTTCGGCCGGCGTCAACGACTCCCGTCCTCCGGGTTCGACAGTCGGTCCGAGATGCGAGAGATCGAGGTCGCCATCCGAAACGGGACCGTCGAGTAGGAACTTCGCCTCAACGCGGAATTCCTGTTGTTTGGGCAGATTGTACGTCTCCTGTCCGGTCTCTCGCTCGATCTCGTCGAGCACCCGGTCGATGTCCTCGTCGTCGGCCACCGACACGACGAACCACATGTTCAGGTGAGGGTGCTCGCGCTCGTAGTTATGCGCGACCTCGCGGTGGGCGTTCACCTGCTCGGCGATTTCATCGAAGCGCTCCTCGGGGGCGCACAGTGCCACCAAGGTAGCCGTGCCGCCGATGGCCTCGGCGTCGATGAGCACACCGAACCGTGAGAGCGTTCCCTCCGCGTCGAGTCGTCGAATCCGTTCAAGTAGTTCCTCGGCAGTGATTTCGATACTGCGCTCGGAGAGGGCATGCGCGGCCGGTTCGAACGGCCGCTCGACGACCGGAAAGCCGCCCTGAAAGGCATTCAGGATGGCGCGGTCACACTCGTCGAGCGCGACCGTGGCGTCCGCATCACTCATACCCGTTTTCGGCCCGCGCCGAGCATAAACGCCTCGCTACTCCGAGACACCCGTCACCTCGTAGCCCTCAGCTCGGAGGTCGGCGACGATTCCCTCGTGGTCGGCACTGGCCTCGTAGTAGAAGACCACGTCGTAGGTTCCCTCCCGGAGGAGCTGCTGGCACTCCCAGACGAACTCGTCGCCGTCGATGGTGAGTCCCTGGTGCTGGTTGGAGGCGAACTCCTCGTCGTCGTTCCCGGAGTAGACGTAGACGTCCCCGGGGTCTTGGCCGGCCCCCTCGGCGACGACGTCGCCGACCTCCAGCGTCGTGTTCATCATCTCGATGTCCTCGTCGCCGCCGAGGTCGGTGTGGACGATGCAGCCGACCAGCTCGACGTCGCCCGGCTCCAGCAGGGCGGCCGTCCGCCGGTAGAGGTCCGCGTCGACGACGTCGTCGGGGACGTCGCCCTCGTCGACCTGCTCGTCTCGTTCGTCTCGTTCGGCGTCGGCGTCCGCGGTCATGTTCGACAATCGGCGTCGCGGCGTGATACGTGCGACGGTTCGTGCTCGTCGGACGATAGTTAAACGATTTTTAACTGTTTAAGTGACTGTCCGAGCGGTGGCGTGCGCTGCTCGGCCCGCGCACCGTCGGCGCTTGCTCTGACGAGCCTTCACTCACTCCGTCTCCGACGAGCCTTCACTCACTCCGTCCGCGAAGGAGCCAGCGCGCGCCACTGTAGGAGAGACATGCCCGACCTGAACACTGCCCGAACAGCCAGTCCGACCAGTCGGGTGATCCGTGGGCGTATCGCAAGGACCCTCCGTTATCGGGACGGCGTGCGTGGTCGGCGGCTCACCGTGTGGATTGGGCCGACCGGACGGGTCCGGTTCCACGGCCGCTACACGGACCCCGTGAGCAGCGTCGGTGTTCGCACACTACCTGCCTAGCGAGCCATATTAATACGAGACCGTCGGTACCGCACGATATGTCATCGAACGATAAACGAGTGGGAAACCGGTGGGGGCGACCAGTCGGGAGACGAAAATTCCTCGCGTCGGTCACCGCGACCACCGTCGGGCTGGCCGGGTGCCAGG
>CAZJHA010000198.1:0-4334 GCA_964545755.1 uncultured Halobacteriales archaeon
ACCGTCATGCCCTCCTCGGCGGGGAAGCTACACGACGGGACGAGTCCGTGTTCGTCGGTCTCGACCATGCAGGTCCGACACTCGCTGCGCGGGCCGATTCTGTCGGTGTCCTCGCGGTCGTAATAACATAGCGCCGACAGCTCTTCGTCGGACCCTACCTGTTCGAGCGCGTCGATGAGCGTCGCCTCCTCGCCGACGGTCACGTCCTCTCCATCGACGGTGAGGCTGCTCGTCTCGCATGCCCCGACTTCGGGATCGGTCGCAGTACCCGTGTTGAAGTGCTCGGTCAGCGGCGGGTGCGGTCGCGGGTCCTCGATGGATGGAACGCTCGGTAGCGATTCGGCTCGTCCTGTGTGGTCGGTGCTCATATCAGTTACTCTCCATGCAGACGCCACTTGGACAGCGCCCCTCGGCGTGGGCGGCGATCTCGCGCTCGAAGGCGTCCATCGCTGTCGTCACCGGCCGCGGGGCGGCCTGTCCGAACTCGCAGGTGCTCGATTCGGCCACGACACGACTCAGCTCGCGCAGCTCGGTCGGCTGGTACTCGCCCTCGTACACGTCGCGCAGCAGGTCGACGAGCTGTTTGGACCCCTCGCGGCAGGGCACGCATCGGCCACAGTTCGCCTCGCGGGCGAACTTCGCCCGCGAACCCGCGAGTTCGAGCGCACACGTCGCGCCGTCGAACAGCTCGATGCCCCCTTCCGTACCGAGGCGCGCACCGGCGAGTGCTGGCGCGCTCGCGGGTACGTCGAGCGAGCGCGTGATACCCCCGAAGCGTCCGCCGACGCAGGCCATCTTGTACTCCTCGTCGCTGGCGGCCGCGACCGCCGCCGCGAGCGCGGTGTCGGTGGCCAGCTCGATCGTCGTCGACCCGGCAACGCCGTCGCCGGTTACGGTGAGGAGCCGGCTGCCGGGGTCGGCCGCGCTCGGCTCGACCCCTTCCGGGTCGGCGGCGAACGCACGGACCTGCGCGAGCGTCCGTGGCGTGTGGATGACCGTCGGTCGGCCATGCAGTCCGACCTCGCTCGGCCCGGGCGGGCGGAGGCGGGCTTCGAGGCGCTCGGCTCCCTCCATCGATTCGAGCGCCATCGTCATCTCGCCGGCGATATACCTATCCGGGCCGGCGACGACGTCGAGGTTCGTCTCGGTATCGACGTTTGCGGCGGCATTGCGGACCCGCTCGGCCACGAGGTCGTCGTCCTCGCTCAGATAGACGACGACATCGCTCGTGTCGACGACCGCCGCGACCGCGAGCGCGCCGTCGAGCACGTCCGCCGGGCGGCTTTCGAGCAGGAGTCGGTCGCCGCTCACCGCCGGGTCGCTCTCGTTGGCGTTGACGACGACGACCGGCTCGCCGTCGGTCTCGCGGGCGGTCGTCCAGCCCTCCGTGACCGGTTCGTCGGTGTGGCCGTCGCCGCGCCCGCGCCCGAGCAGGCCCGCCCCGGCCACCCCTTCGAAGAGGTCCGCCGGGTTCTCGCGTGCTCGCTCGGCGAGCGCATCGTCGAGCGACGACGGCTCGGCCCAGCCACAGCGCGCAAGGACGCGCCGTCGACCCCCGGCGAGCGGTCCCGTCTCGGGCGTCGGCAGCTCCTCGCCCCCTTCTTCGACGACCGCATGCGCACCGTCGGTCGGCAGCTCTCCGTCGTCGAGCGTTTCGACCAGTTCACGGGCGTGGGCGGGCGCGACCCGTACGTGGATGGCCGTCCGTCCGTCCGCCGTGACCATCACCACCGGGGCGAGACCCGCCGCGCCGGTCGGTCCCACTTCGCGGATGCGGGCATCGGTCGCCGCCTCGCGCGCCGCTTCGAGCACGGCCCGCGCGCGGTCGTACGCCGCGGAGCCGACGGCGACGCGAACCGTCGGTGTCCCTTCCTCGTCTACCATCGACTGACCTTGCTCGGTGAGAACCAAAAGGATTGTTCACAGCTGCCGTACACGAACGACCGAACGCGATTTTCAGACGTTCAGCACCTGCCGCAGCACGTCTGGCGCGTCCGCGAGCGCATCGTCGAGCGCTTCCGCCCGTGGCCCACCACCTTGAGCGAAATCCGGCGGACCGCCACCACCGCCGCCGACGCGTGCCGCGAGCTCGCCGACGACCTCGCCGGCGTCGATGCTCACACTATCGGGGACGGCGACGACGAACTGCGCGCCGTCGGTACCGCTTGCGACCACGGCGACCTGCCCGCCCTCGGCGAGCGCGTTCGCCGTCGCGCGCAGTTCCTCGATATCGCTGTCGATACGCTGAATCACGGCCGTCGCCTCGCCGATATCGACCTCCTCGCCTTCGACGCCGCCGCTGGCGCGTGCCTCGGCGAGCTGGGCTTCGAGGTCCTCAATGCGCTTGCCGCGCTCCTTCCACTCGGTGAAGAAGCGTTCGGCGGTCTCGGGGACCTCTTTCGGTGTCACGTCGAGCGTTTCGGCCGCCGCGGCGAGGGCGTCCTCGGTGTCTTGGATCGCCTCGATAGCTGCCCGCCCGGCCGCAAAGGTGAGGCGCTCGACGCCGTCCTGGACGCGCTCGGTGTTCAGGATCTTTATCACGCCGATGTCGCCCGTGCGTGAGACGTGCGTCCCGCCACAGGCCTGGATGTCCTCGGCCACATGGATGAGTCGAATCCGCTCACCGGGTGGAATCCCTCCTTGATAGAGGTCGAAGCCGTGTTCCTCTTCGGCGTCGTGGCGGTCGGGCCACTCCGCGTCCACCGAGACGTTGTCGGTGACGATGTCGTTGGCGCGGCGCTCGATTTCGCGTACCTGCTCGCGGTCGATGCGGTCGTAGTGGCGCACGTCGATGCGCGACCTCTCGGTGCCCTTCTGTGCGCCGGCCTGTCTGATGTGCTCGCCGAGGACCTGCCGGGCGGCGTGAATCACGATGTGAGTCGCGGTGTGGTTGCGCATGAGCTGCCGCCGCCTCCCGGAGTCCACCTGTCCGCGGACGAACTCCCCCGTGCCGGGATTGTCGTCGGTGCGGTGGACGACGACGTCGCCCTCGCGCCACACGTCCTCGACGTCCACGGTCGTGTCATCGGTGCTCAGGCTGCCCGTGTCCGCGGGCTGGCCGCCGCCCTCGGGGTAGAAGAGCGTCCGGTCGAGCACCACGTCGTAGCCCTCTGCGCGCTCGAAGGCGTCGAGCACCATCGCCTCGAACTCCATCCGACTCTGGTCGTCGTAGTAGAGCAGTTCCGTTGCGGGCAGGTCCGTCACGCGCTCATCGACCGTCTTACCCGCCGTTTCGACTCCATCCGCCTCACCGTGGCGTTCGGCCACGAGGCTGTAGAAATCGTCGGGCACCGACACGTCAGTTCCCTTCTCGCGGGCGATGTCGGCGACCATATCGGGTTGAATCCCGTGGGAATCGTACAGTTCGATGAGTTCCTCCGTTGGAATCTCCTCGTCACGGTCGGCGTACTCCTCGGCGAGTTGGCGCACGCGCCGCCCGCCGCGTTCGAGCGTCTCGCGGTACTTCTCCAGTTCGGTGCGAACGATGTCCCGAACCGTATCACGATTTTCGTAGCCGAGGCGCTCGGCCTGCATGTCGACCAGTTCGTCGAGCGGCGCATCGATTCCTACCGTGTCACAGAGCCGCTTCGTCCGCCGGAGCACCATCCGCGCGAGATACCCGGTACCCACATTGGAGGGCACGATCTCGTCGCCGAGCATGTACGCCAAGGTGCGGCAGTGGTCGGCGATGGCGTAGATGGCCTCTAGTGGTTCGAGCAGCTCCCGAAGTTCGGCGACGTCGACGCCGATCTCCTCGGCGATGGTGCCGCGGGCGCGTTCTGCGTCCTCGGCCTCGTCGATGTCCATGTGGCCGGCCAGCGTCGCCGCGCGCGTGACGAGTTCTTCCTCTTCGTCGGTGTGGTCGATGCCTGCATTCGCCTTCAAAAACGCAATCATCTCGGGGTAGATGGCCTCGTAGACCGTGGGCGTGCCCTGTGAGACCCACGTCCAGCGCTCTAACCCATACCCGGTATCGACGATGTACGTGTCCATCTTCGAGTACGTGTTGCCGTCTTTCAGTTCGTACTCCCCATCCGGGTCCTGTTCCATCGACATGAAGACGAGCGTCGCTAGCTCGACACCGCGATAGATGACCTCGATGGCCGGGCCGGCGTTGCCGCCCCCGACCCACGGGTCCTCGATGTAGGTGATTTCTTCGGGGTTGGCTCCCATCGACTCGAAGAACTCATCACAGTATCGCACTGTCTGGTCCTTCCAGTAGACCTCACCCTCGTAGGCGTACTCGTCGCCGACCTCCTCGCGCGCGTTGAAGGCGTGATGGGCCATCATCTCGAAGGCCATCGTGTGCCGACCCGTCTTGCCCACGTTGTCGA
>CAZJHA010000199.1:0-4332 GCA_964545755.1 uncultured Halobacteriales archaeon
CTCGCCTTCTTCATCGGCGGCGGCGGGCTGGGCGTCTGGGTCATCGGCGGCATCAAACTGTTCAGCACCACCCAGCTGCTCGCCGGGGCGATTCCGGGCGCGCTGCTGGCCATCACGCTCGACGGGCTGCTCGGACTGGCCCAGCGCCAACTCGGCACCGAGACGGCAAGCGACCGGACCGCTGCGGCGGCCTAACCGCCGTCGAGCGCGTCGAGGACGCGTTCGTGTACCTCTTCTCTGAACCGGTGGCTCGCCCCCGAATCGAACGAAACTTCGATGACCTGCGTGCCGTCGCTGTCGAGTGAGGCCCGGTAGGCGTCCCGAAACGCCGCGCGGCAATCAGGGCGGACGAACTCGAAGCCGTAGAGTTCCCCTGTAGGCGCGAAATCGAGTCCATGTGGGGTCTCGAACTGCTCGAACACCGATTCGAAGTCGGCGATAGGTAACATTTCGAAGATGCCGCCGCCGTCGTTGTTGACGAGGACGATGGTGGCATCGACGTCACAGCGCGAGAGCGCGAGCAGGCCGTTCATGTCGTGGTAGTAGGCCATATCACCCAGCACGAGAACGAACGGGTCATCGGTCGCGCTCCCAGCACCCAATCCTGTGGAGACGATACCGTCGATACCGCTCGCACCGCGATTGCCGAGCACTGTGAGGGCACCATCACGTGGCTCGCCGAAGCGGTCGGCGTCGCGCACAGCCATGGAATTCGAGACGAACACCGTCGCGGGGTCGGGGGCGTCGGCGAAAACGTCGCCCAATGCCGTGCCCTCGAAGAACTGCTCGTCGTGGGCGTCCTCGATGAGTTCCCAGTAGTGCCGTTCGGCCGCGGCGAAGCGCTCACGCCATCCGTCGCTCGCGGGTCCCTCGACGCGCTCGGCGAGGTCGCGGGCGAGTCGGTTCGGGTCGGCGACGAGCAAATCGCTCGCCGCGAACGTCGCCTCGCGCCACCCGCCGGCGGAATCGACGACGAACTGGCGCGTGCCCGACTCGCGGGCCGCATCCCGGAGGTATCCCCTGAGAACCTTCGAGGTCGGCGATGCGCCCACCCGGAGCACGACGTCGGGAGCGGGCCATCCATCCATGTCGAGATAGGAGTCGTAGCCGCCGCAGACGAGGGCGTCGGCACGATGCGAGCCGAAGCGGAGTCCCGACAGCGGGTCGGCACACACCGGAAAGCCAGTGCTATCGGCGAGCGCGGCGATTGCGCCGGCATCGAGGTCCGTGCTCGGCCCGGCGACGACGAGTCCGCGCTCGACCGCGAGCGCCTCACGCACCCGCTCGGTGGTGGCATCGTCGAGCGCAGGACGACCCTGTGCGGTGTGGACGAACGGGCCATCGCGGCCGCTGGCGGCGAGCGGTTCCATCCCGGTGAAGTCGTCGGGAACGTCGTCCGATATGGGTACCGGTTCGAGCGGCTTGCGGAACGGGAAATTCAGGTGGATGGGTCCGGGCGGTGTGCCGGTGCTGGCGGCGAGTGCGCGGGCGGCCGTCACCCGCAGCGAGCGGAGTTTGCGGCCGTTCGCTTCGGGTTCGGGTAGCTCGTGATACCAGCGGACCGCCGAGCCGTACAGTTTCTGCTGGTCGACAGTTTGGTTCGCACCGCTATCGCGAAGCGCGGGCGGACGGTCGGCGGTCAACACCACCAGCGGGACACGCGCCTGATTCGCCTCGATGACGGCGGGATGGAAGTTCGCGGTCGCGGTGCCCGACGTCGAGAGCAGAGGCGTGGGATCGCCGGTGCGTTTGGCGCGTCCGAGCGCGAAAAACCCCATCGAGCGCTCGTCGAGATGCGAGAACACCTCGATGGCCGGGTGGGCGGCGAACGCCATTGTCAGCGGCGTCGAGCGACTGCCCGGCGCGATACAGACCGCCGAAACACCACTCGTTGCGAGTTCGTCGACGAACGCCGCCGCCCAGAGCGTGTTCCGGTTGGGCCAGCCCGATTCCCGCCTCATCCGTCGAGTTCGTCGAGTATCGGTCGGAACTTCGGCGCGAGTTCGGCCCACTCCTCTTCGGGCTCGGAGTCACCGACGATGCCGTTGCCGGCGTACAGCGTGGCGTCGCGGCCGCCGGCGACCGCCGAGCGAATCCCGACGACGAACTCGCCGTCGCCGGCGGCGTCGAACCATCCGATTGGAGCGGCGTACCAGCCCCGGTCGAACGGCTCCGTCTCGCGGATGACGGTTCGGGCGCGCTCGGGCGGGAGACCGCCAACCGCCGGCGTCGGATGGAGCGCCTCGACTACGTCCAGAACGTGGGTTTCGTCGCCGAGCGTTGCCGTAATCGGTGTTCGGAGGTGCTGGATAGTGGAGAGCTGCTTGATTTCACGCTCGCCGACGCTCACGGTGCCGAAGGGTTCGAGGCGTTCGCGGATGGCGTCGGTGACGAGCGCCTGCTCGTGGCCCAGTTTTTCGCTTGCTTCGAGCGAGCGTGCGAGGGCAGCGTCTTCCTCGGGCGTGTCGCCACGCTCGACCGACCCGGCGAGCGCCTCGGTGGCGACTCGCTCACCGTCCATCCTGACGAGTCGCTCCGGCGGGGGGCCGAAAAACCCCTTCTCTTCGGTCGGTTGAACGAGAAAGCGATAGCAGTCGGGATAGGTCCGCCGGAGCCGTTCGAGCGTATCAGGAACGTCGATGGGCGCATCGAGGCTCGCATCGAGCGCGGTGGCGAGGACGACCTTTCGGAGGCCACCGTCCCGAATGGACGAAACGGCGCGTTCGACGCTCGTAATCCACTCTGTCTTCGAAGTCAACCGGCGGGTCGCGTCGATACCCGGCCGCCGGCCGCTCGGACGCATCATCGGCAGTTCATCGATGTGCTCGTGAACGGCGTCAAGACGCGCCGCGACCGATTCGGGAGTCGCGTCGGTTCCATAGGAAGCGACGCTGAGCCACGTGCGGTCGTCCGCACGCGTGAGTTGGACGCTGGGCAGGACGAACAGCGCCGCCGGGAACCCCTCCCACGGCGGGGCCGGCGCGTGGTCGGCCTCGAAGGAAAGCCCGCCGAGGACGCGCGGGCGAGTCGCGGGCGGGCCGTCCGCATCGACATTGGCGAACAATCTCCTAGCATCCGCACGGAGCACGTCGAAACGGTCCGTGCCCTCGGCGTGGACGACGGCTGCCGCACCGCCACCGACGAGTTCGAGACCATCGGGGGCCGCCCACGCAACCCGCGGGACCGGTTGGGCCGACAGAAACGAACGAAACGAGCAGTCATCGATCTCACGGGTGCGACTCACCAGCCGTCCGTCGCCGATGCCCGGCGGGCGCTCCTCACGACCTGCCTGTGCCATCACTCGACGTTGGACCGGCAGGCTCTTGAGCGTGTCCTTCCGCTTTCGACCGCGCTCGCGCCACGATTCGACCGATGCGCTCGTCGAGTGCCGGTTTGCGACCAGTGCTGGCGAGCCAAGAATTTTTGTCGAGACGAATCCCGGTCCGCTTTCAATCAAATATTGTTCGCTACTTTGTCGGTACGAATTTTTCAGAGTAAAGAAATATTCCCGCCAAAGTTAAATAGCCCTCTGCCGAAGCCCCGGTGTTCCGATGGCTAAAGTAGAGATCACGATCCCGGAGCAGCTCGAAATGCAGATCGCGCGCATGGTCGAGGAAGGGGAGTTCCTCAACCGGCAGGAGGCCGTCGAGGAGCTGCTTTCAACCGGGATGCGGGCGTATCAGACGAGCGGGCCGATGGACGACGAGGACGAACCGGGCCTCGAAGACGACGGGATGATGGGCCACGAGGACGAGTACGTCTTCTGAGCGGGCATGGGGGACAACTGTTAAACCGAACGCGCTCGTTTAGTCATCCAATATGCACAAAGAGGAACTCCTCGACCTCCACGAGGAGATGGTGGCCATCACGGAGTTCGTCAACGACCGCGAGGATGTCGACCCGGAGCTGTTCGAGACCTACGAACAGCTCGACGTCACACCGGACGATGTCCACAAATCGAAAAACGAGCACAAACACGCCGTCTTCATCCTCGGCAACGCCCTCGCCGAGGCGATGAGCGACGACGAGTTCTCGGATGCCGGCCGCATCGGCAAGCGCATGCGCGAACTCGCCAACGACGCCGAAAGCAAGCTCTGAGAGGAATTCGATACCGTGCCGCTGAGTCCCGGTGGGTATTTCACCCCGCGAGGGCGACCCCACAGGCATGGACGAGACGGAACTGCTCACAGCCGCGCGCGAGGCAACGGCGAACGCACACGTCCCCTACTCCGAGTATCGGGTCGGGGCGGCGCTCGAAACCGCCGATGGAACGGTGTTCACGGGTTGCAACATCGAGAACGCGAACTACTCGAACAGCCTCCACGCCGAGGA
>CAZJHA010000200.1:0-4246 GCA_964545755.1 uncultured Halobacteriales archaeon
GGCACTGCGATGGTCAGGGGGTTGACTGACTGGTGATCAACCGCAGAAGTACAGGGAAGAACAAGGGCAAAAGAAAGTTTCGTTTGTAGCCTTTATTCTTCAACCGTCTTAGAGACCCAGCCGCTCGCGCCGTGTGGATACGGCCCGCTGTTCTTTTTGGGTTGCACCGTTCCAGTACCGTCCACTGCGCGGACGACCACCTCGTGTTCGCCGCTGGGTGGTGTGTAGGTGTACGCCCACTGTCGCCAGACGTCACCCCCGAGGTTCGGTTCGAGGACCTCCGAGAGACGGGCCTCGTTCCACGTGTTGCCACCGTCGGTCGAGACTTCAACTCTTTGGATGCCGCGAGTGCCCGCATTGGCGTGGCCGGCGACGGTGATTTCGCCGTTTTGCCTGTTGGTCGCGTGGAGTTTGGCGACCGTGTTCACGGGTCCGGTCCCCTTCCAGCCGCGTTTCTCCCAGAACCCCTTGGCCGGGCGCTCTAAGATTTCGGGTTCGTCGATCCATTTGACGTTGATTTCGCCCCAGTGGCCCGGAATCAGCGCGCGCCGGGTAACCGTGCTGGCGCGGGAGCACGTCGCCGTCCTTGCCGTAGGCCACAAATCCGCTCTTGAGCGCTTCGACCGGGAACTCCTCGTAGTAGCCGTCCACCGAGCGGGCCATGACGAACTTCCCCTGTAGGTCCACACCGTCGAGCACTCGTGACATCGGCACACCCTGCCAGAGGGCGTTGTCCATCTTGTTCCCGTTGAGACCGTCGCTGACACACCGCAGCGTCATGAACCGAAGTTCACTGTCCATCGACGTGAGCTGCTCGTAGTCGATGGTTCGTTCGCTCCCGATCGCGCCGGTCACCGACAGCGACCAGTCGCCGGCGTTCACGTCGGGGTTGATGTTCGCCGTATCGACCTCGTAGAAGTCCTCGCCGCTCACCAGTCCTTCGAGACCGGAAATCCCGAACGACTTCGCTTCGGCCGTCGAAAGCAACTGGTCGGCCGATGGACCCGAATCGCCCGCGGCACCGCCGCCGCTTGCGTTGGTTCCGGCGCTCGCGTTCGTGGCACCCGTACTTGCCGCTACGGAGTCGGTCGTCTCCGCGCTACGGCTACCGAGCGTGTAGCCGAGCACGCCGACCCCGAGCGTGCCGGCGAGGCTGCCCAACACCGAGCGTCGCCCGGCCGAGACCGTGCCGCTACCGAGTCCGTCCATCGAGGCGAGCGCCGCGATGGCGACCACGATGGCGCTGCCGACGCCGGCACCAAGGGAGGGTACCACGGTACCCGTTAGAACTGTGGCCGCGAGCCAGACGAGAACGCCAGCGAGACCCACAGGCAGGAGGGCGTTTTCGAGTTCCGGCCGGTGGCGAGCGCCGCGAGCGCGAGCGAAGCGAACAGTGCTGTGCCGAGAGCGAACGCCAGCAGGAGGTTCAGTTGCTGGCCGAGATGTTCGACCCCGAACGCCTGCCCGAACTGCGTGAGCGGTCCCTTGGCGAACGTGAGGAGCGCGGCCGGCACGTTCTGGGTGAGAAATCCCGTAATCGGCGCGGCGACGAACGACGGCGTGTAGCCGGCGAGTGCGTACGACCCGATGACGCCAGCGATACCGGCAAGGGCGGCCGTCACGAGCGCCGGCGCGAACGAGTCGTTCGTGGCGGTGTAGCTCATGTCGGTAGAAGGGGAGACGTGCGGATGAACCTTGGCCGGACTTCGACCCAATTTCGCCGTATGAGCAAAGGTTCACCTGCGTGCCGGCGAAGACGGACTATGGACAACCGGGGACGGCCCTGTCCGGAATGTGGGACCGGCATGCAGCGCAGACACTGCAAGTACGTCTGCCCGCGCCACGGCGTCGTCTACGACTGCTCGGACACGTTCTGGTGAGTACGACGCTCGCGGAGGTACTCGTAGGCCGGCCCGGCGAGTGCGAGGGCGGCGAGGGCACCCGCCGCGAGCGCGAGTTCGATTTTTGTACTTTCCAGCCCGGCGACGGCGAGCGTCGAGAGCGAACTCCCGGCGAGTACCGCCGCGACCGTCCACGGAATCTCGCCAACGAGCGTGCCAAGGAAATACTCCCGAAAACCGACGCCGGACAGTCCCGCACCGACCGAGACGGGGTCGGCCGGCAGCGGCGCGAGGCGGGCAGCGGCCACACCGCGAGCGCCGCCCGTTCGAGTGAAGAACCGCTCGCCAGCATGGCCGACGCGACCGAGAGCGTTGGCGTCCCCGGCGTAGCGACCGAGCACGTATGGCGGCAGGCAGGTGACGAGCACGCCGGCGAGGGCGAGCGGGAGACCGGGAGGTCCGTAGCCGTAGCCAACCACGGCCGAACAGAGGCTCATCGGCCACGCGACGAGCGGGCGAGCGAGATACAGCCCCACGACGACCAGCGTGAACACGAGCGGCCGCGAGTGGAGGCTCTCGACCCAATCGAGCAGCGCGGCCGGCGAGATCGTGAGTGCAGCGAGCGCCACCACACTCACGATGGCCACGACCCCGATAAGCCGACGAGAGCGGGACACACGTCGAAGCACGGGGCGGACGAGAAGCCGGTTTCGGTCCCGTTTCGCACCACGTTTAGGCGTCGGCGACCGACTCCCCCGCCGTGAGCACCGTCGTCGAACTCGGTGTCCAGTTGCTCGCGAACCTCGATGACGACGAGCTCGACCTCGCCGAGGCGATGGACCGGCTCGAAACCGTCACGAGCGACCCACACACTACGAGGACCATCCTCGATACGGCCGAAAAGCGCGGCGTCATCGAGCGCGCGGACGGACGGATTCGGGTTCGTTCTGGCGGTTTCGTCCGCTTCGAGCGCGATGTCGTCACTCAGAAGGGCGAGTTCACCTGTCGGCGCTGTGGCGCGTCGCTGACCACTGGGCATTTCATTCAGCTCGACGCCGGCGAACACGGCCCGTTCGGCTCCTCGTGTATCAAGAAGGTTATCGGTCGTCGTTGACTCGCTGCGTGCTGGCCTCCTCGACCAGTTGTTCGAGGAGTTCGGTCTGTCGTTCGAGGAGTTCGATCTGTCGTTCGACGCGCTCGCTCAATGCGTCGACCTCGTCTGCCAGTTGCCTTTCGTCGGCGTCCTCGCGCTCGTCGTGAGCGGTCGGTTCGTCCCCCGCGTGGCCGGACTCGGTCGCCTCGGGAATCAACGGGTCGGGCGAGTCGTCGGATGGGGAACGAGGCTGTGTCGGCTGCTCCGTAGATGGGGCGGCAGTACCACCGGCGTCGTGGTCGGCGGTTTCGCGCGTCGAGTCATCACCGATGGGGTCGGTGGCGACGGGTCGGGCTTCGGATTCGGCGGGAGCGGCGTCGGTCGTTCGCTCGGCTGTGCGGTCGGGCAGTTGGTCGATGCTGGCGACGCCGTGGTATGCACAGAGCGCGCTTTCGAGGGTCTCGTAGGCCTCGCGCCGGCCATCGCCGTCGAGTTCGATGTATCGCGGGCGTCCGTCGACGTCGATGCGGAGGTCCTCGTCGAACCGGAGGTCGGTGACCCGCTCGAAGTCGTAGCTGTCGTG
Organism: uncultured Halobacteriales archaeon; assembly: GCA_964545755.1. Taxonomy (GTDB): domain Archaea; phylum Halobacteriota; class Halobacteria; order Halobacteriales; family Halococcaceae; genus Halococcus. Next base: position 3,518 of record CAZJHA010000200.1, read on the forward strand.
TTCGCGGTCCCAGACGGCCTCGCCGACGGAGGTGAGCAACTGTCTATCGGTGACGATGAGCGTTCGCTCGCCGAAGCGATAGCTCTCCTCGATTCGTTCCCCGTCGTCGATGAGTCCGGTGGTCCGGAGCACGCCGGCGAGCACCGGCGGGAGGATGGTTTCGATGCGCTCACGCGGAGCAGAGAACGCCTCGACGCCGTGCTCGTACTCGAAGGCGAAGGTCGCCTCGCGGCGGTCGGCCGAGACGTCGAAGCGGCCGACGTCGTGGGGAAACTCCTCGATTGATTCGCTACTGAACAGTCCCGCGGCGCGATAGACGAGCGTCTTCGGTGGCGTGATATAGACCCGGTCGTCGCCGCCGACGTTCACGCTGGTCATCCGTCGCTCGTCGGCGAGGCGCTCGCGGACGATACCGGGAACGTCCATACGGCGACTGTGCTACCGACCGACAAAAGACTGCCGAAGCGAGATAGGAACGTTAATGGGCGCGAGTCCAGTACCGACTGGTAGCCCGGGTGGCTTAGCTGGACATAGCGCCGCACTCATAGGGTTTCGAGAGCGGTTTCCCCCGAGGCTGTCGCCTCGGACCTGGGACATGCGGAGATCGTGGGTTCGGAGCCCACCCCGGGCACTTCTGCGAACAAATAGATGAGCAGAAATAAGAATGTGAAACATACCTGTACTTCTGCGGTTCAGCGGCATCGCTATCTTGCTCAGTAGCCTCTGAGA
>CAZJHA010000201.1:0-4228 GCA_964545755.1 uncultured Halobacteriales archaeon
CAGACAAAGCTGGAACGACTTTACCCATCATTTGATGATTGACGAAACACTAGGTGTCGGAACGACTGGTCCACTCGCGGTCGGTCATCGAATCCAGTCCGGCACGGGAGAGCACCTCGTCGGCACGTTTTTGCGATTCCGCAAGCAGGTCTGGGTAGCGCTCGTCGATGCCTAGCACCGCACCGTTGTCCATGACGATCTCCCCCTCGCAGATGACGGTCTCTATCTCGTGGCCGTGCGTCTGGAACACCAGCGTCGATGCGATGTTCTGATACGGTGTCAGATGCGGATAGTCGAGACCGACGAGCGTCAGGTCGGCGCGCTTGCCCGCTTCGATTGAGCCGAGTTCGTCCGCCCGTCCGATGGTACGAGCGCCGTCGATGGTGGCCATTTCCAGGGCTTTCTCGGCGGTGACAGCCCCTGCATCCCGACGGTCAGCTCGATGGATGAGGGTGGCGTACTGCATATCCGACAGTGGGTTGATGGTGTCGTTCCCGCTCGGGTTGTCGGTGCCGAGACCGACCGTGACCCCGTAGTTGGTCATCGTGGGGACCGGCGCGACGCCGGAGCCGAGCACCAGATTCGTGAGCGGGTTGTGGACGATCCTCGTGTCGGTCGCTGCGCACAGACGAACATCCCGTTCGTCGACGTGAACGCAGTGGGCCAACACCGCGCGCTCGCCGAGATAATCGACGGCGTCGAGATACTCCACGTGGCTCAGTTCGCCGTGTTCCTCGTGGACCGTCTCCGAAGCGTGGGTGGTCGTCATCGTCTCCCGTCGTTCGGCGAACTCGTAGGCCGCCGACAGCCCGTCGTCCGTCGCCGTCACCACGTTTTCGGGTGCGATCCAGACCTGCTGTCGACTGTCCGGCGACGGGTCGTGGTATCGGTCGTAGACGTCACCGATCCGTTCGAGGGCGGCGTCGGTCCCGCTCAACGAGGCATCCATCGGAACGTGATCGACGGCCGGCTCCTTTCGTGTGACGTGACCGACGAAATCGCTTAGGTTCGATGGAACGTCGTCGTTGTCACGAAACGCCTGTGCGTAGATGTTTCGGAGGCCAGCGGAGTCGTATTCGTTCAGTTTCGCTTCGAGAATGGCCTCGGACTCATCATCCCACATGAGAAACACCTCTGGGAACTCGACGAAGGTCGTGATTCCCGCACGGAGGGCTTCGGCGGCGAACAGCGCTGACGCGACGGCGTGATCATCCGGCGTCATGGCGTAGATCGTCGGCTTCTTGACGTTGAACAGCCAGTCGTACAGCGCCCGCTCGTTGCTCACGCCGCCGCGGGCGAGGATGTCCGCGACGTGGGTGTGTGGGTCGATGAATCCGGGAAGGACCGCATGACCGGTCGCGTCGACGACCCGGTCACCGTCGTATCGGTCAGTGACGTCCGTCGTCGACCCGACACCGACGATTTCGCCGTCATCGATGGCGACTGCGCCGTCGTCGATGGTTTCGCGAGTCGGGTTCATCGTCACGATACGGCCGTTCTCGACGAGCAGCTCGACCATGCACAGTCGATCAGCCACTGGCTATATAACTCTGTGTCCTCAATCCCCGATATTGCCGTGGCTTGACCGATGATGGCGACAAAGGGGAGTACGTCGACCGAGACGGTCATCTGGTGGGCTCCCGACCGCGACGAGGGGCGACATCGGTCTCGCAACGAGTCAGACGGCCTCGACGCGCTCGAAGAGGTACGCACCGAGCGAGACCATCACGACCGAGGAGACCACGAGTGCGCCGAAATCGACCACCAGGGGGTACGTGGATGCGCCCACCAGCGCGGCGCGAAGCCCGTCGACACCGTAGGTGAGCGGGTTGATGAGTGCGATGTACTGCACGACTTGAGGCAGGCCCGAGATGGGGTAGATTGCCCCCGAGAGGAAGAACAGGGGAAAGACGATGAACTGGACGATGAGCGAAAAGCCCTCGCTGTCGGAGAACTGCGAGGCCAGCGCGATGCCGAACCCGACGAACGTGACCGCGATGAGGACGAGAAAGACCGCCGCCAGCGGTATCGACAGCCAGCCCGCAAGCTTGAAGCCGAGCGGAATCGAGAGGGCGAGGATGAGGACGGCCTGTACGATTGCCGTCGTCGAGCCGCCGGCGATGCGACCCAGCACGATGGAGGTGCGACTCACCGGCGCGACGAGGATCTCCTTCAGAAAGCCCACGTCCTGGTCGGAGAGTATCGCCAGTCCGGCGAACGAAGCACCGAGCAGCATGGTGAAGCCCATGATGCCCGGCACGAGATACTGGAGGTAATCGACGCCCGCGGGGAGACCGGGGATGGCCGCCCCGCTGAAGCCGAAACCGAGAAAGACCAGAAACATCAGCGGGAAGGTCAGCGAGCCGATTATCTGGGAGGGCGTCCGTAGGAACCGTTTGACGTCCCGAAGCCACAGCCCGTAGACCCCGAGCGGGTCGACGAGGCTCATTCGGCGACCTCCGCGGCTTCGGCCGCCCGGTTCTCGGCGTCGTCGTCCACTTGCCGGTCGGCGGCGCTGGCTTCGCGCTCGGTGAAGGTGCTCCCGGTCAGCGAGAGGAAGACGTTTTCGAGGCTCGGCTTCCGGAGGTCCACCGAGGCGATGGCCGCACCCGCCTCATCGGCGAGGCGAACGAGGTCGGCGACCCGCGTGTCGCCGTGGGCCATCGTAACCGCGACGCCGTCGTCGGTCTCGGTATACTCGCGCACCCACGGCTGCTCGTCAAGGCGAGCGAACAGTTCTCGACCCGTGTTCTCCAGCCCGAGCGTGACGACGTCACCGCCGAGGGAATCCTTGAGCGCCTCGGGGGTATCGACCGCGACGATTTCACCGTGGTCCATGATGGCGACCCGTTCGCAGAGGAAGTCGGCCTCGTCCATGTAGTGGGTCGTGATGACGATGGTCACATTTGACTGTTCGTTGAGCCGCTGGATGTACTCCCACGTGTCCCGGCGGGTGCGTGCGTCGAGTCCCGTGGTGGGTTCGTCGAGGAAGAGCACCTCCGGTTCGTGCATCAGTCCGCGACCGATTTCGAGGCGACGCTGCATCCCGCCCGAATAGCTCTCCACGGGATCGTCGGCCTCCTCGGCGAGGTCGACGAGGTCGAGCACGTCCGGGATGCGTCGCTCGCGCTCGGCTCTTCCTTTCCCGTACATTCTGGCGTGAAAGGCGAGGTTTTCCGCACCCGTGAGTTCCTCGTCGACCGCCGGCTCCTGGAAGACGATGCCGAGGCTGTCGCGCACGGCCCCGGTCTCGTCGTTGATGTCGTGGCCGTTGACGTACGCGGTGCCCGACGTCGCATCCAGCAGCGTTACGAGCATGTTGATGAGCGTCGATTTGCCCGCGCCGTTCGGCCCGAGCAGCCCGAATATCTCGCCGCTCTCGACGCCGAAGGACAGATCGTCGACCGCCGTGACCGTCCCGAACTCCTTGGTCAGTCCGTCGACTCGTATCGCGTCCATCGTTGCCCTAACTGAACATTCAGTTCATATAAGCCTGTTGCATCGTGTCCATTCCCATCGGGCCCGGGACGGCGCTCGTCGCCCTCACGGTCGGCGGCGCTATGGCCGCCCTCCACCGGTGGACCGTCACGAGCGTTCAACCGTCAGCCCTGACGCGAGCGGAAAGGTTATACGGCTGGTTGGACATTGGTCCGATGCATCACGCGCACGCACAGCAAAAACCGTCGATTCGCTGGCTGAACGTTCGCTGAAACGACGACATACCAGAGTATGCACCACTCAAAAGTCAAAAATATGTCACGAGTGACGGACCTCTCACACGACACCGAGCGCGGTCTTCACACGGAGTGCGGCGATGGCTGATTCCGAGGAGACCACCGGCGAGATGTCCGAAGGGTTGCAGGTCGAACTGTTCCACCCCGACTCCGACCGCGAGCCGGGCGATACGAACTATCAGGGGTACGGGTTCGACGTCCACCCCGTCGTCTTTCCGGTCGCGCTGGCACTCACCGCGCTGTTCGTCGCCGCGACGATACTGCTCGGCGACCAGGCGGCCACCGTCTACACGAACGTTTTCAACGCCATCAACCAGTATTTCGGCTGGTTTTACATCCTCGCGGCGAACGTCTTCATCGTCACCGTGCTCTACTTCGCGGTGAGTAAGTACGGCCAGATACGCATCGGCGGCGTCGAGGCTGAAACCGAGTTCAGCACCTTCTCGTGGATGGCGATGCTGTTCAGCGCCGGCATGGGCATCGGCCTCATGTTC
>CAZJHA010000202.1:0-4221 GCA_964545755.1 uncultured Halobacteriales archaeon
ACGTCGAGGTAGCGGAGTTCGACGTAGCCGGCGAACCAGCCCGGCGCGAGCAGCGGGTTCACGCTCGTGAGCCACGCGACCGCGCCGCCGACGAGCGCGCTCGACCAGTGTGCGCCGCCGAGTTTGGCGAGCACGGTGGCGAGGATTCCGTTGATGAGAAACCACGCGCCGAACAGTCGAAAGAGGAAGCCGTTTCGTGCGCCGGCCATCGCCAGCAAGAGGAAAAACGCCAGAAAGCCGAGCGTGAACAGATAACCGAGAATCTTGTACGGTGAAAAGCGCCGGCCGCTCTCGTGGCCGACCAACGACTCCATCGGCGGCAGCGTTTCGGGGTGGCTGAGATAGCGCTCGATACCCTCTCTGTGACCTGCGCCGACGACCGCAACGACCCGATGGCCTTGCTCGCGGAGCGCCACTAGCCGATGGGCGATGAAGGCGTCGCGCTCGTCGATGAGCGCCTCCGCGCCGCCCGGCGAGAACTGCCGGAACTCTTCGAGCATGGTACTCACGACATCGGTGTCGGTCATGTCCTCAATATCAAATTCTTCGACATCGTCCTCGTCGGGTGCACTCCAGACGAACGCCGTCGTGAGAGCCGCCCCGATACCGAGACCCAGACCGGTTGCGACCAACAGGTAATCGAGTGCCGAGAAAACGAGTCCCGGTATCGTGAGACTCGCCGGCAGCACGAGCGGGCCGAAAAACGCCTCCAGCGGGAACCCGAGGAAGGCACCGGTCGCAAGACCGATACCCATGCCGACCGCGAGCGGCGAGGCGAACGCGAGCGGGAGACTCAACAACATCTGGAGCTTCTCGCCGCCGGTCATCCGCGCCCAGAACCGCTGGACGGTCATCTGGATGTCGCGGTCGACGAGCGCCACACCCACACCAAGGTCCTCGGCGGTCTCGACGGCGGCGAGCATGTCCGCGCCGGGCGTGATGTCGAACTCGTCGCCGAGGCGGGTCTGCATGTACGAAAGCATCCAGTAGGCGAGAAACTGGAAGACCGTGTTGCCGCGTAGGAGGTCACTGGCTTCGAGGTCGTCGGGCTGTTCGCCCTTGAGCTGGCGAAAGCGACCCTCGTCGAGTTCGACCGCCACGACATCCGGGCGCTCGTCGGCGATGGTGCGCTCGACTTCGCCGACGCTCTCGGGGGAGACGTGGGCCGTCCCGACGACGCGGACCTCGCCCTCGTCCGCCGTCGTCGTCGAGTCGCTCATTGGGTGGTGGATGGACTGGCCTTTCTTACCCCTGTCGGGATAGCCCTCGCGTCGCTATCCCTGTTCGTCCGTGTGGTCGAGCGCCACCGCGCGCAATTGCTCACCCTCCTCGGAATCGACGGTGAGGTCGGGAACGGCTATCGGATTCCCGTCCTCATCGATGGCGACGTAGACGAAGTACGATTCGGTGGTCTTCTCGCGCTCGCCGCTGGTGAGGTCCTCACGGGAGGTCTGGAGGCGCACGTGGACGCTCGTTCGACCCGCCTGATAGACGTAGGATTCGATGAGCGCGACGTCACCGACCCGAATGGGGCGCTCGAAGTCGACTTGGTTGATGCGTGCGGTGACACAGGAGTTGCCCGCAAACCGCATCGCGCTCATCGCGCCGATCTCGTCCATCCACTTCATCACGTTACCGCCGTGGACGCTCTGGAGGTTGTTCGCGTGATGGGGCTGGACCATCTCCCGGTTCTCGATGTACGTCGAAAGCAGGTCTGTCATATCCGCTCTTCGAGCGCAGCGGAATGGGTCTACTGGATTCTTCCTCAGTACGGCCACTCGCCGGTGAGTTTCATCCCTGCGGCTTCGCCTTCGGTTTCGAGCGCGGCGGCGATATCCTCGGGGCTCTTAGGTGAAACCACGAACCCGTCGTCGGCGAGTTCGACGGCAAGCTCGGCCAGGAGAATCGCCTGTTCGCGGAAGGTGCGCGATTCGAGCTTGTCGAGCGTGTCGGCGTGGGTGTGACCCCAGCCGCGGTCCGGTCCCGTGTCGCTCGATACGTGATAGCTCGGCACGCCCCAGCGGACGAACGGCCAGTGGTCGCTGTGCGGTCCCTGTTTCGGCACCGTCGTGATGGGGTGGTCGAAGCGGTCGCCGACCCGCTCGGCGACCGTCTCCAGTTCGTCGAAGCCATGCGTCAAAAGCGAGAGCGTCCGTCCGGCGACGACACCGTCGTTGTTGAGCACGGCTTTTACCGTCCCGAGGTCGGTCCGTTCGGCCAGGTATTCCGAACCACGGAGACCGACCTCCTCGGCCCCGAAGGCAACGAACTCCACGGTCATATCGAGTTCGTCTTCCCGACTTTCGAGCGCGTGGGCGAGTTCGACCACCATCGCCGTGCCAGCGCCGTTGTCCATCGCGCCCTCGGCGATATCGTGGGCATCGACGTGGCTCGTCACGAGCACTCGCTCGTCGCTCTCTGGCCCGACTTCGGCGTGGACGTTCCGACTCGTCGCGTCGTGGATGTCCGCCTCGACGGCGACGCTCACCGTCTCGCCGCCGTACCGCCGACCCAGCCGCATGCCGACCTCCTTCGAGACGCCGATGGCCGGAATTTCACCGATTGGGCCGTCCGCACCGCCCACGCTTCCGGTCGGGGGAAGCTGGCCGGGAACGTGATTGCGGAAGACGAACGCGACCGCCCCGCCCGCGACCGCGCGATGATACTTCTCGCTGCGGTGGACGAAGCGGTCGTGGTGGTCGGGTATATCGCTTGCGACCATTACGATGTTTCCGTCGATGTCGTGCTTCTCGAAGTCCGCCGGAAGGCCGTAGCCGAGGTCTACGAACTCCCCCGTTACGTCGGCGCTCGGACTTCGGGGGAGCGCGATACAGGCGTTGTCGAGGTCGCCCGCGCGGATGGTACTCTCACCGCGCGTCCAGCCCTGTATGTCGAATTCCTCTAGTCTGGCGTTCCGTGCGCCCACCTCGGCGAGCGCGTCGCGAGTGGCTTCAGCGGCGCGGCGCTCGCCCTCGCTGCCGGCCATTCGGTTGCCGATGTCGACGAGCGTTTCGAGGTGATTCCAGCCCGCGTCGCTCGTGAACGTCTCGCCGATCCAGTCGTGCATGCGATAGCTGCCGGCGACCATCTGCTAAGCGTTTCGTCTTCGATGGCATAACGAGCATTTTTAGCCCGTCGCCGACGCCTTCGGCGTATGCGCGACGTGCTCGCGGCGTGGCGGCCGGTCATCGACGAGGAGATCGAGCGGTTGCTGCCGCGGGAGATCGGTGCCGAGTACGCGAGTGCCTTCTTCGGTTCGCCGACCTACGAGTACGACGCGACGGCCGTCCAGCACGCGCTCTCCGAGCCCGTCTGGGACCTGCTCGACCGTGGCGGCAAGCGCTGGCGGGCGGTTGTCTGCTGTCTGCTCATGGAGGGGTTCGGTGTCGACCCGCACGACTATCTCCCCTACGCCTGCATTCCGGAAATACTGCATAATGGAACCATCATCGTCGACGATGTCGAAGACGGCGCGACGATGCGCCGCGGCGAGTCGGCGCTGCATCACGAGTTCGGGACGGATACCGCGCTCAACGCGGGCAACGCGATGTACTTCTTCCCGCTCAAGATCGTCGCCCGCAACCCCGGCGACCTCGCGCCCGAGACGCGTCTCGAAATCTACGAGATGCTCATGTACGAGCTGAATCGGACGCATCTCGGGCAAGGGATGGACATCCACTGGCACAACCAGCAGGCAATCGAGATATCGGAGGCCCAGTACCTCGAAATGTGTGCGTGCAAGACCGGCTGTCTCGGGCGCATCGTCGCCCGACTGGCCGCGATTCTCACCGACCAGCCCGACGAGGTCGAGCACCACGCCGCACGGTATGCCGAACTGATGTCCATTGCCTTCCAGATCGGCGACGACATCCTCGACGTCGAGACCGCGACCGAGGAAGGCGGTGCGTTCGGCAAGGGTGTCGGCAACGACGTCCGCGAGGGCAAGAAGACGCTGATGGCGATTCACGCCGCCGGTGAGGCCTCGCCGGAGCGGACCGCCCGATTGGAGGATCTGCTCTGGGCCGACGAGAACAGCGAGGAAGACATCGCCGAGGTCATCAGTATCTTCGAGGAGACCGGAAGCGTCGCCTACGCACGCGAGTGCGCCCTCGACATCGCCGCCGAGGCGCGCGAGCATCTCGCCGAGCTCGCCCTCGCGGACGAACCCGCCGAGCATCTCGCGGAATTCACCCGCTTCGTCGTCGAGCGCGACGTCTGAGG
>CAZJHA010000203.1:0-4006 GCA_964545755.1 uncultured Halobacteriales archaeon
GACCACCTCTTCCTCCATTCAGAAGGGAGTTTATGAACGTGCAGAGGTGAGTCACCAAGGGTAACAATGTCCAAATGAAGGTTGCCACCCCCTCCAGAATATGGAAGAAAGCATTTCACCCTGAGTATGCAGAAACCGATTCACAGAGGGGAGTGGGATCACACTTTGGTCGGCATTATTTCACCACTCATTGGCGGGTTGCTCATGATATGAATGAAGAATTGGTAGAGTACATGAGAGGGGACAGGAAGAACAAGAAGAAAGGAATAGACCACTATCTGCATACCTACTATTCCGACATTGAGGAAGTGTATCGAGACAAAATCTACCAGTTGGAGCCTTAACCTTCTACAGAGAGGATTTACTGTTGGGGTTGTTTCGGTCCTTTGTGCTAGTAGCTACGCACAGTAGGCCATGAACGGACCCGGCTGAAACGCCGCGCTCGACGCCACGTTGAGGATCTTCCCACGACTGCGTGCGACCATCTCACGGCCGAACAGTTTCGAGAGGATTGTGGGCGTCTCGACGTCGAGACGGAGCTGGTCGCGCTCGCGGCCGGGGTCAATGTCGGTGAACCTCCCCTGCGTGGCGATACCGACGTTGTTCACGAGCACGCCAACGTCGAAACCGCGCTCGGTCACCGTCTCGTACAGCTGTTCGGGTCCTCTGGGTTCGGCGAGGTCCTGCACGACGACTGAGGCCGCGATGTCGTATCGGTCTTCGAGCGAATCGGCGAGCGTTCGGAGTTTTGCCTCGCGGCGGGCGACGAGCACCACGTCGTGGCCGGCCCTGGCAAAGCGCGCGGCGAGCGCCCGGCCGATGCCCGCCGACGCACCCGTGATAAGTGCTGGCTCCCGATTAGAGGACATGAGGGAACGCTCGCACGGCACACCGATAGGTGTCGCTTTCGCGGCAGATTTTCACAGCGGGCTCACACCGCGATGGCGAACGGGGACAACGCACTTGTGGCCGGTCCTGATAGACTGACGCGATGAGACTCGTTCACACCCCCGAGGAGCGATTCGCCGACATCGAGGGCTACCCCTACGAACCACAGTACGTCGATGTCGGCGGGCCGAAGATGGCCTACATCGACGAAGGAAGCGGCGACGAGACGTTTCTCTGTCTCCACGGCGAGCCGACGTGGGGCTATCTCTACCGGAAGATGGTCCCGACGCTCGCAGAAGAGGGACGGGTCGTCGTTCCCGATTTCGTCGGCTTCGGCCGCTCCGAGAAGTACGACGACCCCGAGGAGTACTCCTTTTCGATGCACTACGATTCCCTCGTCGCGTTCATCGAGGCGCTCGACCTCGATAACATCACGCTGGTCTGTCAGGACTGGGGCGGGATTCTCGGATTGTCGGTCGCGGGCCACCACCCCGAACGCTTCGCGCGCCTCGTGCCGATGAACACGGGCATCCCGAGCGGGAACCAAGAGATGCCCGACGCATGGGAGCAGTTCCGTGATTTCGTCGAGCGCGTCGACGAGCTCCCGATTGGGATGCTCATCCAGAACGCCACGGCGACCGAACTCGGGGATGAAACGCTCGCGGCCTACGAGGCTCCGTTCCCCGCGGAGGCATACAAGGCCGGTGCACGGGTCTGGCCCGACATGGTTCCTCGGCAGGGTGGCGGCGACGGCGCGGAAACCACGCAGGCAGCCGCCGAACAACTCTCCGAATGGGAGAAACCGGCCTTTGTTCTCTTCGCCGATTCGGACCCGATCACCGGTCCGAACCGCGACCCGCTTCGAGACCTGATTCCGACCGCGAGCGACCAACCCGACGTCTGGGTCGCCGAGGCGATGCATTTCCTTCAGGAGGACGCGGGCGAGGCGATAGCCGAGGAAATCGTCGATTTCGTCAGGCGGACGCGATAACTGCGGGGCGTTCGCCCACACGTTTCGGGTCGGCAGTGGATTCCAGAGCCACCCACTCCGTCGGTCGTCGCCGCGGCTACCACTCGCTGACGTGCATTTCGATGGGTTCGTCGGGCACCATCGTCACTGCCGAATCGATTCCCGGCTCCGCCGTTGGCGATTCGAGACCGAGGCGATAGCGCCCGACTGCGCGCGAAAGGACGATTTGGGCCTCCATCAGTGCGAACTGCCGACCGATGCATATCCGTCTGCCACCGCCGAAGGGGAAGTAGCTGTACCGCGCGCGCTCGTCGTCGGCACCGGCCGCGAACCGTTCGGGTCGGAATGCGGTTGGCGCGTCCCAGAGGTCGGGGTCACGGTGGATGACGTACTGGCTGAGGAGGACTTCGCTGCCGGCAGGAATCTCGTAGCCGTCGATGGTGTCGGTCTCGCGGGCCTCGCGGACGAAGACCGGTACCGGCGGGTAGATTCTCATTGCCTCCTGCACGCATTGTTTCGCGTAGGTGGGGTCGTCGCCGCCGAACGAGAACGTCGCCCCCGTGGTTTCGCCCGATTGCGCCGTAACCCGCTCGTGGAGTTCCTCGTGGACCGCAGGATTTCGCGCCAGCAGATACCACGTCCACGTCAGCGCGGCGGCCGTGGTCTCGTGGCCGGCGAGGAGGAACGTCATGATTTCGTCACGGATCTGCTCGTCGTCCATTCGCTCGCCGGTCTCCTCGTCGCGGGTAATCATGAGCGCCGACAGCAGGTCGTCGTACTCCTCAGCATGGCCGCGGCGTTCCTCGATGAGACCATAGACGATGGTGTTCAGTCGGTCGCGGGCGGCGCTCACCCGGCGGTTGTGCGGCGTCGGGAGCCACTCCGGGATGGTGGGGCGGACGCTGTTCGTCTGGCGCTGGAACTCCGTGCGCAGGGCGTCGAGCGCGCCGGCGATGTCCTCGGCGTGGGTCTCCATGTCGGTACTGAACATCGCCTTGCCGATGATGAGCAGGGTCACGCGCTCCATCTCGGCGAGCAGGTCTATCGGCTCGTCGCGTGCTGCCCACCTGTCGCACATCGCGTCGGTCTGCTCGGCGACCAGATCGGCAAACGAGCGCACGGAGTCCGACCGGAACATCGGCCGGATGGTCCGGTGCTGGCGGCTCCAGTGGTCGCCCTCGCTCGTGAGCAGTCCCCGACCGAAGAGTTCGCCGAGTTCGTCGCGGTAGACTGCGGCCTTCCGATACATTCCCTGATTCGATTCGAGGACGTGCTGGACGTAGTCCGGGTCCGCGAGCAGATACGCTTCGGTGCCGTCGGTCGGTGTCCGAAGCCGGACGATGCGTCCGTAGCGCCGTCGGAGGTCCTGTAACATCGTCGCCGTGTCCTCTCGGAGGAGACGGACGGCCTGCTTGAGCAACCCCGTTTCGCTCGGTCCGGGAATGGGCTTTGCGTCCGTCGTGGCTGTGTTTTGCTGGGACATGAACTGTGGTGTCGGCGGTTACTCCGGGTTCAGGTTCTCGGTGTTTTCGGTGATGGTGTCCATCATGTCGTTGAAGCTCCGCGCGCGTTCGAGCGAGCCGACGACCTCGTAGCGATTCTGAACGTACGCGAGCGTCGCGTTGAACGACTCGTCGTTGAGCATGCTGAACAGTACGTCGGTCGTTCCGTTGAACGCGATTCCCGGGTCGTCGAGCAGCCCCGGTCCGCCCGCAATCGTGCCCGTCTCGGGGTCGGCTGTCATGTGGAACGACACCGGCGAATCGGTGGGCTCCCAGTTGACGGCGTACTCCTCGGTGACTTCCTCGCCTACCGCCGGCACCATCTCGGTGACGAGTCCGAGTCCATCCCAGAGCACAGTAAGAAACTCCTCGACGGTCTCGGGTTCGTCAGTCGCGTAGTCGGCGATGCCGTCGAGCGTGCTCATCCGGGCCGAGAGCGCCTCGAAGGCGTCTGGATGGAGCGCGAGGAGCGTTTCGATGTCCTCGGCCGCACCATCGAGCGCTTCCGGGAGGTTCGCCTTGAACTCCTCGTCGGGCTGGTCGAGCACCGTTTCGAGGTCGTCGAAGTTCGCCTGTGACATGATTGGCTCGTGCCCGGCCCCGGCGGCCGAACCAGTTGCGGGGTTGTGCCGATTGTCTCATGAGC
>CAZJHA010000204.1:0-3998 GCA_964545755.1 uncultured Halobacteriales archaeon
CAGACCTGTTGGTGTCTCGACTGGCCCATCATCACCCACGTCGTCGCGCTCGATGTCGACGAGGAGCACAGTACAGTACGGGCAAAGCGGCTCGTCGAGGGCGACATCGAGGAGACCGAAACTGTGGAAGCACCGATGCCGGCGTTCATCGTCGCCGACCCGGAGTTCGAACCCACCTATCGGACGGCGGGCCATCGACTCACGCTCAAAGACCTCCGGGCGGAGACCGAGAAACGCGCCGAAAATCACGAAGAGCACATGACGACGTGGGACCACACCGACCTCAATCTCGACCCGGATTACATCGGCTTGGATGGCTCGCCGACCATCGTCTCCTCGGTGGACCCGATTCCGAAAGCACCTGCCGAGCGCGAGGCGACGATGATAGACCCCGGCGACGAGGAAGGGATGGGCGAGGTCTTCGACGCGATGGAACCGTTCGCGGGCGAGCGATCACAGGCGGCGGGTGACTGATACATGAGCGATATCGACCCCAGTGAACACACCGTCGAACAGCTTCAGGACGAGTTGGACGAAATCGACAGCCCGCGCGAACTCGAGGGGCTGCTCGATGCCGAAAAGGACGGCCAGCAGCGAAAGACGGCCCAAGAGGCGATTCGCGCGCGCATGCGCGAGGTGAGTACCGACGAGGACGAGGCAATCGAGGAGGGAACCGAAACCGAGGGCGAGTACCGCGAGACTGCCGACGACATCGAGGACGAGCAATCCGACGACCTCGCGCTCGACCCAAGCGAGTACGACATCGCGGAGTTCGGTCCCGCAATCAAGGACGTCGACGACCCCGACGAACTCGAAGCAATCCTCGCTGCCGAACGGAGCGGCGAGGGCCGCGACAACGTCGTGACGCTCATCGAGAGCCGCATCGAGAAGGTGGGCGAAGGCGATACCGACGAGGGCGATATCGATCCGACCGACCTCTCGACGGCCGAGCTCGGCAACGCCCTGCAGGGCATCGACGACGTCGAGCGCTTGCGTGAGGTCTTGGAAGCCGAGCAGGCCGGCGAGGACCGGGGCGCGGCGACGAATCTGATTCAAAAGCGCATCGACTCGGTCCAAGAAGACGAGGAACCCGAGGAGATAGAGGTCGTCCCACCGGAGGAAAAGCACCCGGACCTCGACCATCCGACGGCGGACAAACAGTACGTCAAGGCGCTCGAAGACGGTGTGTATCGTGACATGTGGGTGTACTGTGAGACGCAGGCGGGTGACCTCATCGACGTCTCGAAGGAGATGTTGGGAAAGGCTCGCGAACTGATGGACGCCTACAACGACGACTACGGCGAAGACGAGCGCGTGGTGGCGGTGCTTATCGGTAGCGACGTCAAAAAACATGCCGAGGACGCCATTGCCTACGGCGCGGACGTGGTGGTCCATCACGAAGATGAGAGGCTGGAGCGGTTCCAGCACAAACCCTACACCGAGCTGTTCTGTGACATGGCGCGTGCGGGCGCGACCCCCGGCGAGAGCCGAGGAAGCGAAGTGGAGGTTGATTGGCGCGCATACGACGAGCCGCGCTACACGGTGTTCCCGGCGACCAATAATGGGAGGGACCTCTCGGCGCTGGCACAGGGCGAACTCGATTCGGGGCTAGCCTCCGATTGTTCGGACCTCTACATCGAGGAGTCGATGATTTCGAACCCCGCCAAGACGGGTCGGCCGGGCGCGAAAAAGGAGTTCGAGCGTGTCCTGCACATGAAACGGCCCGATTTCTCGGGCTTCGAGTATTCGACCATCCTCTGTCTCGACAATCCCACCAGAGAGTTCCACCCACAGGGCGCGTCGGTGATTCCGGGGAGTTTCGACCTGCCGGAACCGGATTACGACCGCGAGGGTGAGGTACTCGAACACGACGGCGACCTCGATAAGGACTGGCTGCGAGTCTCGGTGACCGACCACGACCGATTGGACGAAGGCGTCGACCTCACGGGCCACGACGTGGTGGTGGCGATGGGTCGGGGTATCGGCGATAGTCCAACGGAAGGAATGGAACTCGGCATCGAACTCACTGAAACCTTTGACGACGCCGGTCTCGGCGTCTCCCGCGGTATCGTCACCGGTTCCTACGAGTTCGCGGGCCACGTCGAACGCTACACCGCCGAGGAGCGGCAAATCGGTGAGACCGGACAGGTGGTCGAACCGGACCTCTACATCGCCGCTGGCATCTCTGGCGCTGTGCAGCACAAAGTCGGGATGGACAACTCCGAAACCATCGTCGCTGTGAACACCGACCCCGACGCGCGCATCCGTGATTTCTCCGATTACTTCATCGAGGGTGACCTCTTCGAGGTGCTTCCGGAACTCACGGCAGCGCTGAAGGCGGGCGAGCTGAGTAGTGACGAAATTGCGGCCGACGGAGGAGATCGATGACTGACGAGTACGAACACTACGAGGCGGTGGTGGTTGGCGCGGGACCGGCCGGCGCGGCGGCGGCCGCGACGCTCGCCCGCAGCGGCGTCGAAACGGTGGTACTGGAGCGGGGCGTCGATGCCGGCTCGAAGAACGTCTCCGGGGGACTCATCTACGCCGAGGAGTCCGCACCGTACACCATCGACGGACTTCTACCGGGCTTCCGCGAACACGCGACCGAGCGCCCCGTCACCGACTACTACATTCACAACATCGCCGGCGAGAAGGTCAAGACGTTCGACATCACGCGGGGTCACGAGCAGGACACCGAGTGGGCCGACGCCGTGCTCCGGCGGAAGATGGACTCGTGGATGGCCGAACAGGTCCACGAACTCACCCGCGAGACCGGCGGTGGCCTGCTCACGGAGGTGAAGGTCGATGGACTGCTGCGAGAAGAGGGAGAGATCGTCGGCGTGACCTGCGAGGAACTCGACCCCATCAAGGCCGACTTCATCGTGGCCGCCGACGGCGTGAACTCCGAACTCGCGCGCGACGCGGGGCTGATGGACTGGGAAGAACCCGAGGAGTGGTTCCAAGGGGTGAAGGCGGTGGTCGACATGCCGGGCGACGTCATCGACGAGCGCTTCGGTATCACCGAAGACGAAGGCGAGGCGCACCTCTTCTCGGGCGACCTCTACGATGATGTCCGGGGTGGCGGATTCCTCTATACGAACGAGAATTCACTATCCATCGGGAACGTCTTCCACCTCGATAGTATCGTCGAACAGGGTGCCGAGGTGCAGGACTTGCTCGATGCCCTACTCACCCACCCGCTGCTCGCCCAGTGGCTCGGCGACGAGTACGACGAGCGGGAGTACTCGGCCAAACTCGTCCCCGACTCGAAGAAGGCTGCCAACCCCTCGCCCCACGAGGGCCGACTCGTCCTCGTCGGCGACGCAGCCGGGCAGATGCAGGCACAGGGGCCCATCATCAAGGGGATGAACCATGCGGTGACGGCGGGTGCGCTCGCCGCGGAGGCGTTCGTCGAGGCTCGTTCGCGCGGAAGACCCGATTCTGCTGGCGAGCGCTACGAGCAGCGCCTCCACGACGAGGGCGTGATGAAAAAGCTCCGGCCGGCGCGATACGAGGTGGCGAGCGCGCTCGGCGAGAACGATATGAGTACGAGAATCGCCGAGCGCGCGCTCGATTCCTCGCTTGGGCGCGTCGGCATGCGCGCCGCCGACAGAGCCGGATTACTCGGGCGGGCCTATGGCTCGCCGTATCTCGCGACGATGATGCCCGACACGAAGACGCCCTACGTCTCGCTGCCGACCGTCATCGGCGAGACGCTCGGGACGGAAATCGATGCCGACAGTACTATCGAGCCGCCGAGTCTCGAAGAGCGCATCGGCGAGTTGACCTACGACACCGACGTGGGTAACCCACACATCACTCTCGACGACAACTCGTTCGAAGCCAGTGGCGCGGCCGTGACGGCCTGCCCGGTGAGCGCCGCGGACTTCGGCGGCGGCTGTTACCGCGAGGAGACGGTCCAGTCCAATGGCGACGAAAAACACGTCGTGAGCCTCGACACCCAGCCCTGCGTCGAGTGTGGCACCTGTGCCATCGTC
>CAZJHA010000205.1:0-3986 GCA_964545755.1 uncultured Halobacteriales archaeon
TGTAGGAGTGGCCGGTGATCCAGCCGATGTCGGCCGAACACCAGTAGGTGTCCTCCGGCTCGACGTCGAGAACAGCATGGCTCGTCCACGCAACCCACGAGAGATAGCCGCCGGTGGTGTGTTTGACGCCTTTGGGCTCGCCGGTCGTTCCCGACGTGTACATCAGGAACAGCATGTCCTCGGCGTCGCGAGCGACCGGCTCGACCGTCTCTCCGTCGTGGTCGGCGATCAGGGTGTCGTAGTCGTGGTCGGCCTCCCGCATCGGATGGTCGTACTCCTCCCCGAGGCGATCGACGACGACGCCCGTCACGTCATGCTCGACAGCCGCTACCCCCTCGTCGGCTTTCGACTTGTGTTCGAGGGCCTCACCGCGGCGGTAGTAGCCATCACAGGTCACGAGTAGTTGGGAATCGGCGCTTTCCATCCGGGTCGCCAAGGCGTTGGCCGAAAACCCGGCGAAGACGACCGAATGAGGAGCACCGAGGCGGGCGCACGCGAGCATGGCAATCGGTAGCTCCGGCACCATCGGCATGTAGAGAGTGACGACGTCGTCGGCCTCAACGCCCTGCTCGCGGAGGGCCGCCGCGAACTCGTTGACCTCGCGGTGGAGGTCACGGTAGGTGTAGGTGCGGGCGTCGCCGAGCTCGCCGACCCACTCGATGGCGGTCTCGTCGCCGCGTTCGTCGAGATGGCGGTCGAGGCAGTTCGCGGAGGCGTTGAGTTCGCCACCGGTGAACCACTCGTAAAACGGCGGGTTCGAGTCGTCGAGGACCTGCTCGTACTCCCTGGACCAATCGAGGAGGGCCGCGGCGTTCTCCCAGCACGCCGGCCAGTCGTCCGCGAACTCGTCGTGGATCGACGGATCGGACACGTTTGCCTGTTCGACGAACGACCCCGGTGGCTCGAACTCGTCCTGTTCGGCCAGCCGGGCCTCCAGTTCGACATCTTGTTCCGACATTGGCGAGTTGCTCTCCAGATGGGTCTATCATAAAGAAACCTGCTAATTATTCCAACGGCACCGTTGTCACTCTCATATCCCGCCAGTTCGTCGGTCTCGGGACCGCTGCTTTGCCTTGAGCCACCGAAACGAGTGATAGATATCCCCACGGGCGTCGTTACCGTGGCGTCTGCTATCCTAGACAGTTAGGGCAGCTCTCGGAGCGACCCCGCGGGCCGTCATTCAACGCTGTCGTCGAAAAACGAGTCGAGCAGTTTCTGCTGGGCGATGCGAAGGTGATGATGGAGGGTCGGCGAGGAGACGTTCAGTGAATCGGCCAGCTCCTCGGCCGTGGAGTCACGCGGCCACTCGAAGTACCCGCCGAAGTAGGCCGACCGAAGCGCTGCGGTCTGGCGTTCGGTGAGCTCGTTGGCCAGTGTCTCTCGAAATCGGACGTCAGTCGCAGCCTCGGGTTCGGTTTCCTGTTTCGCCGTCAGATGGACCGTGGGGAACGCGTCGGTCATGGTCTCGACGATGTGTCGAACGTTTGCGTCGGTCGATACCTCTCCGACCAGTCGCCCACCCTGCGAACTGACCTCGTAGGACCGAATCTGGCCGCCGACCGCCGCGAGCGCCTGAATCGGGGACCGCCGAAGCATGACTTCGAGCAGAACGCCCGTCTCATCGTCGCTGACGAACCGAACGTCGCCCACCGCATCGGTAGCGGTCGCGCGTTCGAAGACCGCATCCGGCGTGACCGCTCGAGTCGTGACGTAACAGAGCACCCCCTCGTCGGCGGGGACGATGCCGACGAGTTCGAACTCACAGTCGAGTGCGGCGGCGGTTTCGGGCAGGAACGCTGCCTCGCGCCCGATATCGAAGGTCAGTTCCGTCACCGTATCGGCGAGCAGCAACCGCCGATGTTCGATGACGGCGAGCGCGTGGCCGACCTGTGCACCGAGCGCGCCGAGTAAGTCACGCTCGATAGCGCTGACGTCCCCCCGCAGCGTTCCGACTGCGAGCAGGCCACGGGTCGTCTCCCCGACGAGTGGAACAGCAAGTAGCGTGGTGTTTCCGGCATCTACGGCTTGGACTGTCTGCTCCTCGATCACGTCGGTGACGAGGTCGGTCCGGTCGGCAAGCGTTTGCTCAACGCTATCGGCTGTGACGCCGGCGTGTGCCCGAACCGCAAGACCATCACCAGTCGTCTCCGCGACCCAGCCAAAGCGATAGCCGTCCGTCTCGGCGAGCTGGTCGCAGACTATCTCGTGGATGTCCGATGCGCTACTGGCGACCGCGAGTGCCTCACCGACATCGGCTGCGACCCGTACTGCTCGCCGGAGCCAGGCGGGCAGGCCGTCGGCTGTCAGTGTGCCCTCCTCGGAGAGAGCCGTTGCGACCGCCTCACGATCCGGGGTCGGAAGGTGGGGCTCCAGCGCGGCCACCCGCTCGTAGGCGGTCACCGCGAGGACGATTCGTGTATCGACGCCATCGTGCAACAGGTGACGGGCGTGGGCGGCCCGGAGGTCCCGCGTCGAAACCTCACGGAACCGCTCGTCGCCGGTCGTGTCGGCGGCCCGCGCGCCGCTCTCGCTGACCAACATCTGGATGCGACGCTCCGAGACGTCCACGAGTGGGTCGGTGTCGTCGACCGATTGGGCGTACTTCCGTATCGAATGGGCCACCGCTGCCGGAACGAACGCCTCGCGGTCTCCGACGTCAAGCAGCCGTGTTCTGCCGGTCTGGTGCATCGCAGCGGGACTGATGGCGACCACTTCGCTCGGCTGGAGTCCAACCTCTCCACACAGTCGGACGACGAGGTCGCCACGGTGGGTCCGGGTCGCCCGACGGAGACGCTCGTAGCCACCCGCACAGAGGAACTGGGCCAGCCCATCCATCCTGTTTCGGTTCTATTCGGAGGAGCGAAATAGATGCTGCGGTCGATACGCCCGTTCACCGCTGTTGGCTGCGGAATTGCTCCCGAAACCCATCGAAACGCTTCGGAAGAATCTACTCATCCGAAA
The DNA here is from genome assembly GCA_964545755.1 of uncultured Halobacteriales archaeon. Taxonomy (GTDB): domain Archaea; phylum Halobacteriota; class Halobacteria; order Halobacteriales; family Halococcaceae; genus Halococcus. Next base: position 2,962 of record CAZJHA010000205.1, read on the forward strand.
TCCCGTCTTCGTTCGAATCCAGCTCGCCGACGACTTCGGGGTTGCGCAGCGCGCTGAGGTCGCCGTAGTCCTCGTCATTAGCAACGGATTCCAATAGCCGACGCATGATCTTGCCCGAACGGGTCTTCGGGAGCTCCGGCGTGAAGACGACCCGGTCGGGACTGGCCGCTGGTCCAATCGCCTCCTCGACGGCGGCGATAACCGCCTCGTGGAGTGCATCATCGACAGCCTGCTGTGTCGCCGGGTTGACGTAGGCGTACACCGCCGTCTCCCGCGTCGAGTGATCGACGCCGACGACTGCGGCCTCGGCGACGCCCTCGACGCTGACGATGGCACGCTCTATCTCCGAGATTCCGATTCGCTGGTTGGCAACGGTGATGGCATCGTCCATCCGGCCGAGAACACGAATATACCCGTCATCGTCGGCGACCGCCTCGTCGCCCGCGATGTAACGCCACTCCTCGCCCGCGGCGGCACTCGCCCCCCAATCAGTCGCCGCCGCAAGCTCTCGGGGCATCCCCGGCCACGGCGTCCGGACCGCGAGCATGCCCTTCTCGCCGGCTGGCCGCTCGTCGCCGTCCGGTCCGACGACGGCAGCGTCGATACCCGGGAGCGGTGGCCCGGCGGAGCCGGGTTTCATCGCGTCGATACCGGGCAGTGTCGAGACGAGGATAGCCCCCGTTTCGGTCTGCCACCACGTATCGACGACCGGACAGGACTCACCGCCGACGTGGGTGTAGTACCACTTCCACGCCCGCGGGTCGATGGGTTTGCCGACGGTGCCGAGCAGCCGGAGGCTCGATAGGTCGTGACGGGCGGGATACTCCTCGCCCCACTTCATGAACGACCGAATCGTCGTCGGTGCGGTATAAAGCACGTCGACGGCGTTGCGTTCGATGATCGAAAAGAGACGGTCCTTTCGAAGGTGGTCGGCGGTCCCCTCGTAGAGCATGGTCGTCGTTCCTAAACTCAGCGGCCCGTAGACGATGTAGGAGTGGCCGGTGATCCAGCCGATGTCGGCCGAA
>CAZJHA010000206.1:0-3957 GCA_964545755.1 uncultured Halobacteriales archaeon
ACTTCTCCACGCGCGAGCGCGCGCCCGTGACCTTCCCGGACAGCACGATCTCCGCGCCGAGCGCACCCGCGTCCATGATGCGGTCGATGGTGGTGTGGCCGGCCTTCCGGAAGTACCACCCACGCTCCAACGCGTTGCCGAGTCGGTCGGCGACGATCTGGGCGTTGAGGTCCGGCTCGTCGACCTCCTGGACGTCGATCTGGGGGTCGTCGAGGTCGAAGCGCTCTTCGAGTTCGCGCGTGACCTTGCGGATGTTCTTCCCGCCCTTGCCGATGACCATCCCGGGCTTCTCGGCCTTCAGGACGATCTGGGTGCCCATCGGGGTCTTGGCGACCTCCATGCCGCCGTAGCCCGCGCGGCCGAGTTCGTCGGCGAAGAACTCGTCGATCTGGGAGCGCTGGAGGCCGTCCTCGATGAACTGCTGTTCGTCCGCCATTACGCTTCGACCTCCTCGATGACGAGCTCCACGTCACAGAGCGTGGTGTTGAACGGGTCGGCACGACCGAACGCGCGGGGCTTGCGGCCCTGGCGCTCGCCGACCTTGTGGGCCGCGACGTGGGCTATCTCCATCGCGTCGCCCTCGAACCCCTGCTCGTCCGCGTTGTTCGACGCGTTCTCGAGCAGGTCGAGGAAGGCCTCGCTCGCCTTCTCGGGGTAGCGACCGGCGTCCCAGCCGTCGACGTCGCTGCGGTGGCCGACGCCCGTGTTGTGCGAGCGGAAGGGCACCGACTGCTCGCCCGCGATGACCGCTTCGAGGTACTCGCGTGCCTCGGCGACGGTCATCTCCTTGATCTCCCGGGCGATTTCCTTGCTGTGCTTGTGGCTCATGTGGCGCTCGCGGAGCATGGCTTTCGCTGTCGTCTCGGGGTCCGTGTCCACGCTGTAACTGATTCCCATTGCGTTATCCCTCCATCATTTGAGCGGCACGAACTTCGAGGAGCGTGTCGCGCCGATGCCCGCCTGTCCGTGTTCGACCGACGTCCGGGTGAGCTGGAACTCACCCAGATAGTGGCCGAGCATCTCCGGCTCGACGCGCACGCGCTCGAACTCCTGACCGTTGTGAACGGCGAAGGTCATCCCGACGAATTCGGGCAACACCGGCATATCGCGCAGGTGCGTCCGAATCGGGTCGTTCGCCGTCTCCTCCTCGTCTCTGCCCTGTGCCTTGCCGAGGAGTTTCTCCTTCTCGACCGAGAGGCCGCGCTCGATGCTGCGGCGTTTGCGCGCCGGCAGCAACTCGGCGACCGCCTCGAGGTCCATGTCCTGTAGCTCCTCCATCGTGTGGCCGCGGTAGGTAAACTCGCCCTCGCGGCCGGTTCTGTAGTCCGAACTCATGAATTACTTCCTCCCCGTCCGCTTGCTGGCGATGTCGCCGACCTTCCGTCCGGGCGGGGCGTCCCGCGAGATGCTTTTCGGCTGGCCGGGATGCTGGCGACCCCCGCCACCGAAGGGGTGGTCGACGGCGTTCATCGCCACGCCGCGCACGCGCGGCCACTTCGTGCCTCGCGCACGCATCTTGTGGTGTTTGTTGCCCGCTTTCACGAACGGTTTCTCCGTGCGGCCGCCACCGGCGACCACGCCGATGGTCGCCCGACAGTCGGGGTTGAGCCGCTTGGTCTCGCCGCTCGGCAGTTCGACGATGGCCGACTGTCGGTCGTGGGTTATCAACTGTGCGTTCACGCCCGACGACCGGGCGAACTTCCCGCCGTCGCCCGGCTGACTCTCGATGTTACAGACCGGCACGCCCTCGGGGATCTCCGCCAGCGGCAGCGTGTTGCCGGGTTTGATCTCGGCCGAGACGCCCACTTGAATCTCCTCGCCGACGCCGATGCCTTCGGGTGCGAGCACGAGGCGCTGGTCGCCGTCCTCGAACTCCACCGCCGCGACGGGTGCGCTCCGGGCCGGGTCGTGTTCGATGCCCACGACCGTGCCCGCGACCACGTCGTCGTCCTCGGTGGTGCGATGGGAGAGGTCCGCCTTGTAGCGATGGGAGGGCGCGCGGAAGGTCGGGGTTCCGCGACCGCGCCGTTGGCCCTGAATGCGTCGTCCCATCGTCAGAACACCCCGATGCGCGAGGCGACGTCCTGTGCGTCGTCCTCCTCGCTGAGCGTGATGGTCGCTTTCTTTGCGCCCTGTGGCGTGACCTGCGTGCGTACGTCCGTTATCGCAACGTCGAAGCGCTCCTCGACCTCCTCGCGGATGGCCGGCTTCGCCGCATCGCTGGCCACGACGAACTGGAGCGTGTTGCGGTAGTCCATGTCGTTCATCGCCTTCTCTGTCACGTAGGGATATTTCACATCACTCATCGGTCGGCCACCTCCTCGATGGCGCTCTCGGTCCAGATCGTGAGTCGGCCCGACTGGCTGCCCGGCGCGAGGTCCTCGGTATTGACCTCACCGGCGGTAGCGACGTCGGCACCCGCGAGATTCCGGGCCGCTCTCGACGGTTCGTCGCCCGTGACGAACAGAACCGAACTCGGGCGTTTGTACTTTCGTCCGCGCGTCGTCCCGCGACCCGCGCGCACGGTCTTGTCCTCGGCGCGCTCGATGTCGTCGTGAACGCCGAGCGCTTCGAGCAACGAGACGACCTCCTGCGTTTTCACGAGGTCCTCGAAGTCGTCGCTCACCACGAGCGGCAGGTCGCCGTCGAAGCCCTCGATTGCGTGACCGCGCTCGCTCACGCGCTCGCGGTCGCCGGTGGCCGCGATGGCGCTCCGAGTGGCAAGTTTGCGCTCGTTGTCGTTGAGCTTCAGCGAGCGGTCGTTCTCCTCCTTCGGTGGATGGGCCGGTCGCCCGCCCACGGTCTGGGGGACGCGCCGACCCTGCCCGTTCGAGCGAGGGACGTGGGCCATGCCGCGACCGCTGCCGAACGATTCCGCGGGCGTGCGCATCCCAGCATAATCGTCCGCACCGTAGGGCTGTGCGCGGTTGGCCTGTGCGGTACGCACCGCCTTCTCGATCAAGTCCGGACGGTGGGGCGTCTCGAAGACCTCCGGGAGGTCCACGTCGCCCGCCTCCGCGCCGTCGGTGTCGTATACTACTGTCATTGTCCTTGGTTCGATGCCGTCGAGACGTAGCGCACCTCGGGGTCGAGGCGCGGCTGGTCTCCGGGTCGTATCGCCGGCCGGAATCTCAGTAATCGCTGGTCCGGACCAGGAAGCGAGCCTTTCACGAGCGCGTAGGGACCGTCGACTTCGCCGTAGCCGACGAATCCGCCCTCGGCGCTGGCGTCGTCGCCGTCGCCGACGCTCACGAGGCGTTTGTTCAACTCGGTGCGCTGGTGATAGCCCATCTGGCCCTGCTGAGGAACGGTCGAGCGCACGCGCGAGGGGTTCCACGGGCCGAGGTTGCCGATGCGGCGCTTGTACCCCTGCCGGAAGTGTTTGCCCTTGCGCTTCTGGACGCCCCAGCGTTTCACTGGGCCCTGCGTTCCTTTGCCCTTGGTGACGCCAGCGGCGTCCATGTACTCGCCGGGCCGGAACACCTCGGTCAGCTCGTGTTCGCCCCCGCCAGCGATGAGGTCGAGACCGAACTCGACGCGTTCGTCCAAACTACTGCCGCCGATGCGCGTCTCCATCACGTCCGGGCGCTTCTTCGGGACGTTCGCCATCTCGCCCGGCACGGTGTGGGTGATGGCACGGATTTCGGCGACATCGCTGCTCTCGACTGTGTCCTCGAAGACTCCAAGGTCCGATTCGCCGTCGGGAACGTCGAGCGCTCTCTCCAAATCGTCGTGGAACTCGTCGGTCCATGTCTCGGTGAGCGGGCGGAGTCCGTAGGGTGTCTGTTCGTAGGCTCTGAGCGCGACCGCGCGCATCGGGGGCGTCTCGACCACCGTGACGGGGACGGTCTGCTCCATCCCCTCGCGTGGCGAGTTGGCCGCGTCGTCGATCATCACGACGTGGCTCATGCCGGCCTTGTAGCCGGCGAACCCCTGCAGCCCGGGCTGTCCGTCGTC
>CAZJHA010000207.1:0-3944 GCA_964545755.1 uncultured Halobacteriales archaeon
AGGCGCTCAATGGACGAACGCCCGCCGAGGAGGTTCTCAACTAGACAGTGCCACAATAACAGATATATATGGTGTTCTTGAATCTTCCCGGACATCTATTTCGCGCTCAAATATATCGACTTATGCTCACAGGCTTCAGGATGACGACTTGCTAACTACTACAGAAAATGATGGATATCGATTAAAACATGAGGGGTTAGATTACGTCAGAGATCAGCTCGAAGATGGCGTCGTGGAAAATCCACGGGATGAGTTATTTATAGATACCGATGTTGTTAGTGATTATTTCTATGAACGACTGATCATGGATATCAACGAATGTTATCGTGTCCGAGTAAATTCTGCTAGCTTAGTCCTCACTCGAAAATTATTTGAGAATTTGCTAGTCGATATTCTCCGTTGGCACTATGGAATGGATGATATTGAGATGTTTTTCGACCCTGATCAAGGATATCATCATAGTCTTTCCCGACTCAAGCGAAATATTCGAAATAACATTAGTGACTTCCGTGTGTATTCAAGAGACATTGACGCTGACATTTTAGACAAACTGGACCAGTTCAAGGAAAGTGGAGATGCTAGCGCACACTCGATTGTTGTAGATATATCAGATGAAGAAATCGAGGCAATGGCGAACGATGCGACGCAGGTAACCGATATCCTCTACGACATACGACGCGGCATCCAATATGCAAATGACGAATAGCAGATACTAATTTTCCCCTTCGGCGACCTCGATACCCCGGTTGTTCACCGCATCCGCATCCAGCCCGACCTCCTCCAAGAACTGCTTGTACTCGCGTTCGCACTTCTCGGCGGCCTGCTGCTGGTCGGAGGCGTGGTCACACAGGCCCAGCAGGTCCTCGGGCACGTCGTTCTCGTGGACGATCCAGTGGTTCACGAGGTCCGACAGCCGGCGAATCGGACTCGTGAAGTGCCCGTAGATGTCGAAGTTGAGCGCGTGGTGGCCGCCGAAGGGGTCGTTCATGTAGCGCGCACGCGGCATGACCTTCATCACGGCGAACTGAATCTTGCCCAACTGGCGCTCGGGAGCCTCTTCGAGGGTGGCGTTCACGGCAATCCGCGGGTCCTCGCCCCATGCGTCGCCCGGAATCGAGACGCCATCCAACTCCTGAATCTCCTGGAGGGCCTCGTCCCACTGCTCGGGGCTGGGCTGAGGGTGGACCCGATACATCGCCTCGACACCCCGATTCCACATCAACTCGTGGGTCACGGCCTTGTTCGCCTTCAGCATGCACTCCTCGATGATGGTGTGCGCGCGGTCGCGCCGGGGATTCAAAACGAGCGACCCATCCTCCTTTCGCTGTTCGTGCAGTCGGTCCGCGAGTTCGAACACCAAGGAGTTCTCCTCGTGCAGGTCGCTCTCGGCGTCGTCCAGACGATTCTCGGCCTGCGTGTAAGTGAGACGCTCGTCGCTTCGAATCACCGACTTGTAGATGTCGATGGTCTCGTACGAGAGCGTCTCCCTATCCAGATGCATCTCGACGGTGTGGGCGAGTCTGTCCTCGCCGGGCACGAGCGAACAGACGGTTTCGGCGAGTTTCGCGGGCAGCATGTGGATGGTGTAATCGGGGAGATAGACGGTATTAGCCCGCCGGACCGCCTCGTCCCACATCTCACTGTCGGGGTCCACGTAGTGAGTAACGTCGGCGATATGGACCCAGAGCACGTATTCGTCGTCGCGCTTCTCGATGCTTAGCGCGTCGTCGAAATCCCGTGCATCGACCGGGTCGGTCGTCCACGTCGTCAGTTCACGGAGGTCCTCGCGCGAGTCGAGTTCTTCGTCGATTTCGCGCTGGGTGTCCTCGGTTCGCTCTTCGGCCTCTTCGAGGACCGCCTCGGGGAACTCGTCGTGGATGCCGAACTTCTCACACAGCTCTTCGCGCTTGTTTTCGAGATGGCGGGCGAGTTCCTCGTCGATTTCGACGGGACCCTGTGCCTCGGCAGTCCCGGCGGCTGCTTGGTCGCTCATGGCACGGCTACGCGCGGCCCCCAATTAGTCGTTCTGGCGTTCGGCGACGCTGGTGACATTCGTTCCTGGTCAAGGATGCCTCCTCCGACCCCGAACGGACCGTGATGACTACGCCGTTCGGGCCGTTCGTCCGTGGCTCGGAGTGTTCGCCCGCACGAGTCGTCCGTCGGTTTCCACGCCGCTGCAACCGAAGCGTGGGGAAGAATCATTACCTACCGGCCGTAGGAGTGAGTATGCCCGGAGGCACTGACCAGCGGCTTCGACCCTTCTTGTGGCGCGCAGAGCGAATGTACCCCGACGTCGAGATCGTCTCGCGCACCCACGACGGCATCGAGCGCTACGAGTATGCGGACTTCGGCAAGCGCGTCGCTCAGTTGGCGAACGCCCTCGACGAGAGCGGCATCAGCGACGACGCTCGCGTAGGGACCTTTTGTTGGAATCACCATCGTCACTTCGAGACGTATTTCGGCGTACCCGATTCGGGGCGGCAACTGCACACCATCAATCCGCTGTTGCCCGACGAGCACATTCAGCACATCGTCGAAAACGCCGCGGACGAACTGGTGTTCGTCGACCAGTCCCTGCTGGAGAAACTCGCCGGCGCGGCCGACCCGGATGCGTTCAGTTCGGTACAGCAGTTCGTCGTGATGGGCGAGACAGTACCCGACACGGACCTCGACGCGACCGACTACGAGTCGTTCATCGAGGGCCAAAGCGAGGAGTACGACTGGCCCGCCCTCGAAGAGGACCAGCCGGCCGGAATGTGCTACACATCGGGAACGACCGGCATGCCCAAAGGCGTCGAGTACACCCAGCAGATGCTCTGGTCACACACGATGGCGACCATCACCCCACAGGGGCTGGGTCTCGATGACACCGACGTGGTGATGCCCGTCGTGCCGATGTTCCACGTCAACGCATGGGGGATGCCCTTCACCGCTACGGCGGCTGGCGCGAAACACGTCTATCCGGGCCCCTCGCCCGACCCCGCCGACATCGCCTCGCTCATCGAAGAGGAGGGCGTCACGATCACGGCAGGCGTTCCGACTGTCTGGCTTGGCCTGCTCGAATACATGCAGGAAAACGACGTCGACCTCTCCTCGCTCGAACAGGTCATCATCGGCGGGAGTGCCGCCCCCGAATCGGTCATCAAGCGCTTCGACGAGCACGGGGTCGACGTGCTCCACGCATGGGGGATGACCGAGATGAGTCCCATCGGCTCGGTCGCGCGACTCAAAGACGGCATGGAGCAGTGGGACGACGAGGACCGCTACAAAAAGCGCGCCAAGCAGGGCCTGATGGTTCCCGGCATCGAGTTCCAGGTCATCGACGACGACGGCAACGAAATCGCGTGGGACGGCGAGGACTTCGGCGAGCTGTGGGTCCGCGGGCCGTGGGTCACGACCGAATACTTCGAACGGCCCGAAGCCAACGAGGAGGATTTCCATGAAGGATGGCTCAAGACCGGCGACGTGGTGAGCGTCGACCCCGACGGCTACCTCGAACTCGTCGACCGCGCGAAGGACGTCATCAAATCCGGCGGCGAGTGGATCTCGAGTGTGGAACTCGAAAACGCGCTGATGGCCCACGACGACGTGACCGAGGCTACCGTCGTCGGCGTGCCCCACGAGAAATGGCAGGAACGGCCCGTGGCCTTCGTCGTCGCCGGCGACGAACGCGAGTCGCTGGCTGAGGAACTGCTCGACCTCGTGCGCGAGGACTATCCGAAGTGGTGGGTGCCAGACGACGTGGTGTTCATCGAGGAAGTGCCCAAGACGGCGACAGGCAAGTTCTCGAAAAAGGACCTCCGCGAGGAGTACTCCGACGAATCGCTGGTCGCGGGCAAAGCACCGGAAGAGGCTGCCCCCGAGGGCGACTAGCGGATTCGACAACTCATCGTAACCCGTTGCCGGTTTACACGAGTTATTTGGGTCGCGCCCCCGACCCGAGG
>CAZJHA010000208.1:0-3812 GCA_964545755.1 uncultured Halobacteriales archaeon
ACTGCGATGGTCAGGGGGTTGACTGACTGGTGATCAACCGCAGAAGTACAGCTAAGCGACCCTTTTTATATCCGCCGCGGCTACCGCCGCCATGTACGTCCGGAACGCGAGAAACCGCGAGGAGGTCTGGCTTCTGGACCACATCGAGGCGATGGGGCTTGACGACGCCGCCTTCCGTTCGCGGGATTACGTCATCGCCATCGACGAGACCTCGAACGAGAAAGTTGGGTTCGGCCGGATTCGCATCCACCGTGGTGACGAGCGGGTCTGCGAACTCACCGGCATTGGCGTGCTCGAAAACTGGCGCGGGCAGGGTGTCGGCGCACACGTCATCGAGCGCCTGCTCGACCGGGCGACCGACGAGGGCTTCGAGAGAGTCTATTCGCTCACCGACGAATCCCAGTATCTCCAGCAGTTCGGCTTCGAACGGCTCGATAGGGAAGGCCTCCCCGCGAAACTCGACGACCGACTCGACGAAAAGCGTGAGGGAAGCGTCCCCGAGGCTGTCGCGCTCTCGGTGTCCGTCGAGGAGTTTTCGATGCCAGAGCGTCTGCGCGAGCGGTTCAAACACGCAAGCGCCGCCGACGAGGACGACGAAATCGAGGAGGCACCCGAGGACTTCGGCATCGACTCCGAGAACGCGACCTACAAGTACGACACCGAGTAGGCAGTGAAACGTTAAGGGCGCGCGCCGTCCATTCGAACCATGTTCGACGCCGACGACCTCGCCGACATCCGTGCGGCGAAGGAGGAGTGGGAAGAGGAAACGCTCGCGCCGACGCTTGAGCGCTTCGGCGAACGGAAAGAGGAGTTCACGACCGACACCGATGGCCACGAGATAGACCGTCTCTACACGCCCGATGATGTCGGCGAACGCAGGTATGATGAAGAGTTCGGCTTTCCGGGTGAAGAGCCCTACACCCGCGGGGTGTATTCGACGATGTACCGAGGGCGACTCTGGACGATGCGCCAGTACGCGGGCATGGGCACTGCCAAAGAGACCAACGAGCGCTATCAGTATCTCATCAACGAGGGCCAAACAGGACTGTCGATGGCCTTCGACCTGCCCACCCAGATGGGCTACGATTCGGACGCGGAGATGGCCGCCGGCGAGGTCGGCAAATCGGGCGTCGCCATCGACTCGATCCACGACATGGAGACCGTCTTCGAGGGCATCGACTTGGAGGAGGTCTCGACGAGCATGACCATCAACGCGCCCGCGTCGATTCTGCTGGCGATGTACATCGCCGTCGGCGACCGGAAGGGCGTCGACCGCGAGGAATTGAGAGGAACCATCCAGAACGACGTGCTCAAGGAGTACGTCGCGCGCAACACCTACATCTATCCTCCCGAACCCTCGATGCGCATCGTCACCGACATCTTCGAGTTCTGTGCGAGTGAGGTCCCGAACTTCAACACCATCTCGATTTCGGGCTATCACATCCGCGAGGCCGGCTCCTCCGCTGCTCAGGAAATCGCCTTCACCCTCGGGAACGGCATCGAATACGTCGAGCGGGCGATTGAGGCCGGTCTCGCGGTCGACGAGTTCGCGCCGCAACTGTCCTTTTTCTTCGCCTCGTACAACAACATCTTCGAGGAAGTCGCCAAGTTCCGGGCCGCCCGCCGGATGTGGGCGCAGATCATGGACGAGCGCTTCGACGCCGACAGTCCGGATTCGAAGAAACTCAAGTTCCACACCCAGACTGCCGGCTCGACGCTGACCGCCCAGCAGATCGACAACAACATCGTCCGGGTGGCCTATCAGGCGCTCGCCGGCGTTCTCGGCGGTACCCAGAGCCTCCACACCAACGGCAAGGACGAGGCGCTTGCCCTCCCGACCGAGGAGAGCGTCCGCACGGCACTCAGGACCCAGCAGATTCTCGCCCACGAGTCGGGTGCCGCCGACACCATCGACCCGCTCGCGGGCAGTTACTACGTCGAAAGTCTCACCGACGAGTTGGAGAAGGAGGCCTTCGAGATTCTGGAGACCGTCGACGAGCGGGGTGGCATGTTACAGGCCATCGACGACCAGTGGGTCCAGCGTGAAGTGCAGGACGTGGCCTTCGAACGCCAGCGCGAGATCGAGGAGGGCGAGCGGGTTATCGTCGGCGTCAACGAGTACCAGGTCGACGAGGAACCCGAGATGGACATCGAGGAGGTCACCGAGGAGGACCAGCAGCGCCAGCGCGAGCGCCTGCAAACCGTGCGTGACGAGCGCGACGACCAAGCGGCCGAGGACGCGCTCGCGGCACTGCAGGAGGCCGCCGAGGGCGACGACAACCTGATGCCGTACATCATCGACGCGGTGAAAGCCGAGGCGACCACGGGTGAAATCGCCGATACGCTGCGCGAGGTCTTCGGTGAGCATCAGGGCGGGGCCGCGCTGTGAATTTCGACCACGCCGGCATCGCCACCGACGACGCCGACGGACTCGCGGACCTGTACACCGACCTGTTCGACACACCGGTCGTCCACGAGGAGCGCTTCGAGGAGATGGAAATCCGGTTTCTCGACTGCGGGAACAGTTATTTCGAACTGCTCGAACCAATCGATGGGGGCACTATCGCGCGCTATCTCGACAAGAATGGAACGGGCATCCACCATCTCGCGCTCGCGACCGACGACATTCGGGGGACGCTCGAACGGATGGACGAATACGGCATCGAAGCCATCGACGAGGAGCCACGGACGGGCGCGTGGGGTCACGACGTGGCCTTCCTGCATCCGAAGTCCACTGGTGGCGTGCTCATCGAGTTGGTCGAACACTAATCGCCGACGAGTGCGTCAAGAACCCGTCCCTGATTGTTCTCGATGACCGAGAGATGGCCCTGTTCCGGGTAGATGTGCGCCTCGGCGGTCGAAATCGCCTCGGTGTAGTGAAATCCCATCGACAGCGGCACGACATGGTCTGCCTTACCGTACCATAGCGAGGTCGGAACGTCGATGCTCCCGAGGTCGAAGCCCCACTCGCGGGCGGGCACGGCGAGGTCAGTCACGAGCGGGCCGTAGCCGTGATGGGCCGTCGCCTCGCGGCCGCTTTCGAGCAGTACCCTCCCCATCTCGCCGCGCCACCGTTCTTCATCCGTGTCGGCGGCCGCCGCCGCAAGCGAAGCGAGATATTCGTCGGGTTTCTTGCGAGCGGAACGGCCCTCGGACCACAGCGAGAGGGTCGCCAGCGGGCGGGCATGCTTGGCGACGAGAAAGGGCAGGCGGTCGCCGAGACTCACCGATTCGAGCGGCGCAAGCCCACAGACGATGGCCGCGCGCTCGACACGAGAGAGACCTGCGGCGCAGGCCGCCGCGTAGGGACCACCACCGGAGACGCCGAGCACCGGAAATGAATCGAGGTCGAGCGCGCGAGCGAGGTCGGCCACGTCGGCGGTCCAGTCGGCGACCGTTCGACTCGGCAGCGGGTCCGAGACCCCGATACCGGGCCGTTCGGGCGCGACGATTCGAAGCCCGTGCTCGCGGCCCACCCCATCGAAGAGCGCGCCGAACACCCGCGAGTTCGGGAAACCGTGGAAGACGACCAACGGGTCGCCCGCGGGGTCGCCACAGTCGGCGTAGCCGAGCGCTCGGCCGTCGCGGCACTCGACGGTGCGAGGGTTCTCCCTGATGTCATCGGCGGCCTCAAGCATCGTCCGTTCCTCGGCGTCGGTGGTCGGTTCGTCGTAACGACGCTTCCCGGAGAGACGGTCGGCGAGGGCGGCGAGCGGGTTCTGCACGAGTTCCCATCGTGCGAGGGACCATTAATCGTTGGCTCATCACGATGACTCAGCACCCAGAAGTGAACTGAACCAGTCGGTAGTGGA
>CAZJHA010000209.1:0-3768 GCA_964545755.1 uncultured Halobacteriales archaeon
CCGGCGGAAGTCGTATCCGGGCCGCACCATTGGCCATCGGTATGGGCTATTCGACGACCATCGGCTGGTCGCTCTTCACTTCCGGCGTCGTCACGTTGCTGTTGAAGGTCGCTCCCTACGACTCGCTGTATTGGGGTATCGGACTGTTGATTCTCGGGCTAGTCGTGATGTCGCGGCGCGTGCTCTGAGCGCCGAACACCGCTCGTCAGACGATCCGGTCGTCCTCCCAGCCACAGCTACACTTGGTTCTGGCGACGAGCACGCGGCGACCGTCGGCGCAGTCGGTATCGGTCGCCGTCGAGAGGTCGTGGCGCTCTCCGTCGCCAGCCTCCGGACACCGCCGCACGAGCGGGTCGGTCGACGGCGTCTGCTCGAAGCGAAGCTCCCCAGCTCCGTATGGCTCCCTGGCATCACGCACCATACAGCTGTCATGAGGGGCCGCGACTACAACATTCTTTCCGTTCGCCCGTGACACGACCGCCGCGGATAACCGGGTCAAGACCTATCTCCGTGGGGAGTGGCCGGCCACCATGCAGATAACCGGCGTTTCCCAGTACCACCTCACGCACGACCTCGATGGGAGCTTCGCGCCGACGTGGGTGCCGGGCTACCCACAGGGAAGCCACGAGTGCGAGCTGTTCGTCGTCGAGACCGATGCGGGAATCACGGGCATCGCCGCGAGTCCGTCCATTCCCGGCGGGTTCGACTACGGCGACACGCTCCGATTGCTCCTGCTCGGCGAGGACCCACACGACGTCGCCCGCATCCGGCGCAAGCTCGCCTCGCTTGACCTCCTCGGGCTGCGCCCGTGGCATATCGAAATCGCGCTGTGGGACATCCTCGGCAAGGACGCCGGCAAACCGATCTACGAACTGCTCGGTGGGACGAACCGCGAGATACGTGCCTATGCGAGCACCGGCGAAGTGAAGCCAGCCGACGAGCGCATCGCATACATTGAAGACCGTCTCGGCGAGGGGTTCGAAGCAGTCAAACTCCGCATCACCACGGAAGAAGACGTCGGGGTCGTCCGCGAAGTGCGCGAGGCGTTTCCCGACCTCACACTGATGGTCGATGCGAACAAGGGTTGGGCGATACGCGCGTTCGAAGCGGAGGAGCGGTGGTCGGTCGCCGACGCGCTCGGGATTGCGCGCGACCTCGAAGCACTCGACGTCGCGTGGCTCGAAGAGCCGCTGCCGCGCCACGATTATCGCGGGTATGCTCGGCTGCGCGACCGGACCGACATCCCGATTGCGGGCGGCGAGTTCTGTGACGGGCCACACGAGGTCAGGGAGTACCTGCGCCACGAGGCCGTCGACGTCCTCCAGCCGGACACCGTAACCGCCACCGGAGTTCAGGAGGCGGCAGCCATCGCGGCGAACGCCCGCGCGCAAGGTGTCGAGTACGTCCCACATACGTGGACCAACGGCGTCGGTTTCGCCGCGAACCTCCACGTGATGGCCGCCGCGCGCTCGCCGTGGTGTGAGTTCCCCATCGAGCCACCGTGGACGCCAGCCGCGCGTGATTTCCTCCTGACAACTCCCATCGACCACGACGACGGCTCCGTGAGCGCCCCCACCGGACCGGGACTCGGCATCGACATCGACTGGGACGTCCTCGAAGACGCCGAGTGACCGAAGGAGTGTTGGCCGTTCGGTTCCTACGAACCGGCAATGAGCACCCAATCCGAGGAACCGCTCGACGTCGAACGCATCAGAGGCGAGTTCCCGATCCTCGAACGGGACGTCGGCGACGGACAACGGGTCGTCTATCTCGACAACGCCGCCACGAGTCAGACGCCTGACTGTGTGGTCGACGCGATGGGCGACTACTACCGGGAGACGAATTCGAACGTTCATCGAGGGATTCACCATCTGAGCCAAGAGGCGTCGCTGGCCTACGAGGAGGCTCACGACCGCCTCGCGGAGTTCGTCGGAGCATCGGGCGGGCGCGAGGAGATGGTCTTCACGAAGAACACGACTGAAGGACTCAATCTCGTCGCCCACGCATGGGGACTGCGCGAACTCGAACCGGGCGAGACGGTGGTGCTCACGGAGATGGAACACCACTCCTCGCTGGTCACGTGGCAACAGATCGCCAAACGAACGGGTGCGGACCTGAAGTTCATTCGGGTCGACGAGGCGGGCCGTCTCGACATGGACCACGCACGGGAGATCATCGGTTCGAACACCGAGATGGTCTCGGTGACGCACGTCTCGAACACCCTTGGAACCGTGAATCCCATCTCCGACCTCGCCGACCTCGCCCACGACCACGGTAGTTACGTGTTCGCCGACGGCGCACAGGCCGTCCCCCATCAACCGGTCGATGTCGAGGAGCTGGATGTGGACTTCTATGCCTTCTCGGGGCACAAGATGTGCGGCCCGACGGGTATCGGCGGTCTCTACGGGAAGAGCCATCTCCTCGACGCGATGGAGCCGTTCATGTACGGCGGCGGGATGGTGCGGAAAGTGGAGTTCGAGGAGACCACGTGGGCGGATGTCCCTGAAAAATTCGAGGCGGGCACCCCGCCCATCGCCGAGGGTATCGCGCTCGCCGAGGCCGCCGACTACCTCGACGACATCGGACGTGAGCGCATCGACCGCCACGAGCGCGACCTCGTCGAGTACGCGATGGACAGGTTAGAAGCGTTCGACGACATCGAAATCTACGGGCCGCCGGCGGGCGAGCGCGCGGGACTGGTCTCGTTCAATCTCGAAGGGGTCCACGCCCACGACCTCGCGAGCATCATGAACGACCACGCCGTGGCCATCCGGCCGGGCGACCACTGCACGCAGCCACTGCACGACGTCTTGGGGACGGCGGCCTCGGCGCGCGCCTCGTTCTATCTCTACAACACGAAAGCCGAAGTCGATGCACTCGTCGATGCCATCGACGACGCGCGACAGTTGTTCGCTTGAGTTCTCGGCGCGTTTGGCAAGGCCTATGAGAACCGCGCCCGGAGGTATAGACGTGCTATCGACAATCGATTTCGAAGACGGATTCGACGGACAGCCATCGGCGGTGAGCCACTGATGGGGCGAGTTTCGACCATCGGGCGCGTCCTCTTTGGCGGCGTGCTCGCGTTCAATGCCATCGACAACCTGCGCGACATCGAGGGGATGGCCGCCTACGCCGATTCGAAGGGCGTACCGAAGGCCGACCGCCTCGTGCCGCTGTCGAGCGCGATGCTCCTGTTCGGCGGCGTCGCCACTGCACTCGGGCGCGTTCCCCGCCTCGCGGGCGGCGCGATTGCGGCGTTTCTCGTCGGCGTCACGCCGGCGATGCACGACTTCTGGAACCAAGAGGACGACCAGCGCGAGGCGGAGACCATCCAGTTCCTGAAGAACCTCGCGCTGCTCGGCGGCGCGCTCTTCTTCCTCGCGCGCGGTCCCGAAGAGAACTAATACTTCGGCTCGCGGCGTGTGGCGCGTTCGAGCGCCCGTTCGATGACCGCGCGCACGTCGCCGTGGAATGCCTCACCGTGGCCGGCGTACATGTGCTCGACGCTCTCGGGCAAGTGCTCAAGGATGCGCTCGATGCTCTCGATGAGCACCTCGCGTGACTGGCCAGCCATGTCCGTACGGCCGAAACTCCCGTCGTCGAACGCGCCGTCGTCGTGGACCACGACGTCGCCGGAGAAAATCGTCGTCTCGGAAATCAGCGAGACGTGGTCGTCTGCGTGGCCCGGCGTGTGGACCACGTCGAAGCGCTCGTCGCCGATGGCGATGGTGTCGCCGTCGTCGATTCCGTCCGTTCGTCGTGGGTGGT
>CAZJHA010000210.1:0-3706 GCA_964545755.1 uncultured Halobacteriales archaeon
CTGTTGCGCGGCTGGAGGTCGACCACTCATCCCGCGCGTGTGCATCAGGTCCGGTCGGATGTCTGGCCGCGCGGTTGTCACTCGATGCGGCGGGCAAAAAGTCGGTCCGGTTCGCCGCTCGCGGCGTCAGATCTCTTCGAGATGTTCGATGCCTTGTTTCGAGACGTTCGCCTCGGTTATCCGTTCGGGCATCCAGTCGGGTTTGTCGTCGGGAGCGTCCTCACGCCACGCCCAACCTTCGTAGATGTGGACCTTCTGAGTCCCCTTCTCGCGGAGTCTGAGGTCCACCCGCCCGGCATCGGCCTCCGAATCGGCGGGGTCGAGCCGTCGTGCAGCCTTCAGCGCCGCCTGCCGTGGCGTGCGCCCCGAGAAGACGCTCGTTTCCCCGTCGTGCTCGCGCAGTGCGAAGTTTCGCTTGCCATCCGTATCACGTGCCATGGTTTTGGTCGCCCCGTGCGAACCCAACGCAGGCCTCGTTATAAATATATCCCCGCCGTGACGCCTTCGGTCACGAGCGCGGCCGGGTACTCGGATGAATCGACTGCCGACGAAGCCCGTTGGGTCGTCGCCCGGACCGTAAGGTTAAGTGTACGCTACGTCGAAGCCCGGACAGGACTCCGCGATGGTACGGAAAAAGAAGCTCAGTCCCAGCGGGGCAAAGGACGACAGCGGCGAATACCACAACGTCCACGTCAACCTCCACGAGGACGAACTGGCGGTTGCCGGTATGGCCATCGGCGACGAGGTGTTCGTCCGAGTACGTGAGGACAAGATCATTATCCAGAAAGCCGACAAGGACGAGGTCGAACACGACTTCTAACGGATTATCGGGGAATGCATGCCTACGACCTGTTGAAACCGCTTGCATTTCGACTCCCGGCGGAAACCGCCCACAGCGCCGCCCATGCCCTCCTCGATGCCACCCAGCACACCCGATTCGAGCGGGCGCTCGCCACACGCTACGCCGTCGACGACGAGCGCCTCCACACGAGGGTGTTCGGTCTCGATTTTCCAACCCCGGTTGGCGTGGCTGCCGGTTTCGACAAGAACGCCGAGATCCCGCGTGCGCTCTCGAAGCTCGGGTTCGGCCACGTCGAGGTCGGCGGCGTCACCGCCGAACCACAGGCGGGTAACCCGCGGCCGCGACTTTTTCGACTCCCGGCAGACGAGGCACTCGTCAACCGGATGGGGTTCAACAACCACGGTGCCGACCGCATCGGCGACCGCCTCGCCCGCGCGCGCGTTGACGTTCCGGTTGGCGTCAACATCGGGAAATCGAAGACGACGCCGCTCGGCGAGGCACCGGAGGATTACCGCTACTCCTACGAACACTGTGCGGCGGGCGACTACTTCGTGGTGAACGTCTCCAGCCCGAACACCCCCGGGCTGCGTGACCTCCAGAACCGCGAGCATCTGGAACGCATCCTCGGAACGCTCCAGGACGCCGGCGCGAGCCCGTTGCTCGTGAAGCTCTCGCCGGACCTCACCGATGACGCCATCGAGGAAGCGCTCGCCGTCGCCGAGGAACTGGCCCTCGACGGCGTCATCGCTACGAACACCACCACCGAGCGGGCGGCGTCGCTCCGTAGCGAAAACCGTACCGAGGAGGGCGGACTTTCCGGGGAGCCGCTCGAAGCACGGGCGACCCGGATGGTGAGATTCGTCGCCAAACGGACCGACATCCCTGTGATCGGCGTCGGCGGCGTATCGAGCGCCGAAGGAGCCTACCGGAAGATTCGCGCGGGCGCGTCGCTGGTACAGCTCTACACCGGCCTCGTCTACGAAGGACCGGCCATCGCGCGCGACATCAACCGTGGCCTGCTCGAACGACTGGAGCGCGACGGCTTCGCGTCGGTCACGGACGCGGTCGGTGCGGACCGCTGACTACCGCAGCGCGTCGGCGCGGAACTCGAAGCCCACCACGGGGACCTCCATCCCGTGCTCGACCAGCACTTTCGGGCGGAGTTCACCGACGACGCCCGCACGCTCGCCGTCGAGCAGCACGCTCGCGGCACGACCCTCGATGAACGATGGATGGTCGGTCGCGGGCGTTTCCAGTTCGACATCGAACGCGCGCGCGAGCGCCGTCAGTCGAGATTTCGCGTCCTCGTAGGAGGCGTCCGTCCGCGCGAGCACGCCGGCGACACGGCGCTCCTCGGCGACGTTGGTGTTCTCGGCGGTATCGACGTGGGCGGCCAGACCGACCTCGGCGAGGTCCTGTGGATACTGTCGATGGGTGTTGCTCTCCAGGACCATCAGCAGCGAGGGCAGCGCCCACGTCCGGACGATTTCGTAGTCGCGGCTGTACGGCTCGGCGATGGTCGCTGGGTCTGCGGCCCCGAGGGCGTCGTCGTCCGGCGCGAGACCCATTCGGTCGAAGTTTTCGGCCTCGTCGATGAGATGGAAGTTCAACAAATCCTCGAAGCCAAGTCCCACGAGCGTCTCCCGAATCGCCCGCTCGTGGCGCGAGCGCTCGTGACGGCCGCCGACGGTACTCACGTCGGGATACCGCGGTTCCAACTCGTTGAACCCGTATGCACGCCCGATGTCGTCGACGACGTCGACGGGATGGAGCACGTCGGTCCGATAGGGAGGTATCGAGACGGAGTAGGTGAGCGGGCCGTCATCCGAGTCGCTCTCGGCGTCGAGACCCGCCCGTTCGAGCAGGTCCATCACCTCTCGCTCGTCGAAGTCGACCCCGAGTGCGCGCTCGATGCGCTCGTGAGAGACGGTTTTCTCGTCCACCGCGAAATCGGGTCGGTCGAGCGTGCGGTCGGGGTATGCGACGTTCACGCGCTCGATGGTCGCCCCGCGCGCGTCGAGCGCGTAGCAGATGATGTTGCACATCCGGTCGACGGTCCACTGGTCGGTGCCGGTGAGTTCGACGAACAGCTCACGGCTCCCCGTGTCGACCTCGGTTCGCCGCCCGTTGATGACCGGCGGAAACGAGAACAGCCCGAGGTCGTCGTAGATGGCGGGATAGCGGTCGTAGCCGTCGAGGAGAGGGGCGTAGGTCTCGCCGGTGGGATGCTCGGCGAGCACTTCTCGAGGGGTGAGTTCGGCATCGCTGTCGAGCGGGACGAAACTGTCTTCGGCAGGGCCGATACCGCGATAGCTGATGGAGTTTTGCTCCCCGCCTCTCCGGCTCTGGCCCTTCAGCATCGTCAGGTCGTGGATGCCGATGGCCCCCTTCGCGCGTCCGCGGCCCATCGTGGCGTGGAGTTTCTCCTGCAACTGAATCAGCGAGTCGAGACCCGCCTCGTCGAGGTCGAGGCCACGAATCACCGCGCCGGTGACGTAGGGGCGTTCGTCCGGCACGCTCTGCTCGACCTCGATGGTCCAGTCGGGGTCGTTCGTCGACGGGACGTACACGCCACTGTCGTCGCCGTACTGATAGCGCAGCGAACGCGCGACGCCCTCGACGGAGAGCCTATCGAGCCTGTCGGCCTCGAACTCCAGTTGGAACAGTCCATCCTCGGTCTCGCCCTCGAATTCGAGACCGAGTTCGAACAGGTCGTCGAGGAGTTCGTCGTCGTCTTTCTCCCCGTGGCCGGTGAACCGCCGGAGTTCGTCGGGGTCGACGTCGACGACGGGCATCAGTACACCACCTCCGCGTTCCGCAGGAACTCAAGGTCGACGAGCGTGCCGTGCACGTCTCGAATGTCCTCGAAGCCGTGGGTCAACATGAGAAGGCGTTCGAGGGCCA
>CAZJHA010000211.1:0-3693 GCA_964545755.1 uncultured Halobacteriales archaeon
AGAGCCGGCAGTAGATGCACTGGCCGATGTGGAGGTTGTACTGCTCGCCGTTTCGTTGTTCGTCCATCACGATCTGGATGGTGTCGTTCGGACAGACGTTCTCACACTGGCGACACCAGATGCAGCGCTCTTGACTGAACTTGTGCACCCCGCGGAAGCGGGGGCTGACCTCGGGTGCGGTATCGGGGTACTCGACGGTAAAGGTCGAGCCGTCGAGTGCGTGTCTCATCGTCGTCGCCATCGATTTGAGGAGTCCGATCATGATTGTGTTGTAGTGGTACTTTAGGCGATTACGCCCACGAGGACGGCCGTGAGCACGAGGTTGGCGAAGCTCATCACGAGCAGGCCCTTCCAGCCGATTTCGATCATCTGGTCGATGCGTACCCGCGGGATGGCCGAGCGCATCCACTGGGTGAACAGGTAGACGGCCATGATCTTGATGAGCATCCAGACGATGCCCGGCAGGAGCGGCCCCGCAGGACCGCCGAGGAAGAGGGTCGCGACGATTGCACCCCCGAGGAAGATGTGGAGGAACTCGCCGAGATAGAGCAACACGAAGTACGCGCCCGAATACTCGGTCATGTAGCCCGCTACGAGTTCGCCCGGCGCTTCGGGCGTGTCGAAAGGGTTCCGGCCGACCTCGGCGAGGTTCGAGACCAGAAACAGGACGAACGCGAAGGGGTTGACGAACGCGAACCACGAGGGTATCGACACGCCGGCAATCGTGAACAGCGGTTGCGTCTGGGCGGCGACGACCTCGCTCAACTGGAGACTTCCAGTGAAGAGGACGACCGACGCCGCCGTGATGACGAGAGGAATCTCATAGGCGAGGTTCTGTGCGAGCGCGCGCAGGCCCCCGAGGAACGAGTACTTGTTGTTCGACGAGTATCCGGACATCAGGAGTCCGAGCGAGGCGAGCGAGGAGGCCGCGAAGACGAACACGAAGCCCGTCTCGGGGTCCGCAAGCTGGAGGCCGCTTCCCAATGGGATGACCGCGAAGCCCAAAAGCGCCGAGAACGGCAGCACCATCGGCGCGATGTCGAAGGCCGGCCGGTCGACACTGTCGGGGATGATAACTTCCTTCGAGAGCAGCCGTACCGCGTCAGCGACGATGATCAGCAATCCGAAGGGACCGACCCGGTTGACTGCGATGCGGTCGGTGAACGCGGCGGTTATCTTCCGCTTGCCCCAGATGCCGGCGACGGCGGCCACCGTCAGGAAGAGCACGGCGATGATCGTCGCACCGGAGAGGGCGAACAGGAACTGCAAGCCGGGGTCGGGATTCGATCCGAAGCCGAGCAGCTGGCTCAACGCTTCCGGAAAGGTCTGTCCGCCGCCGGCCCCGGCGGAGGCGTTCGTCGCGTTCGCCCCACCGGTTCCGTTGGTCGCGTTGCCGCCCTGCTGGAAGAGGAGGCCACGCGTGCTCATCTATCGACCTCGCCGAGGACGATGTCGAGGCTCGCCAGCGACGCGATGAGGTCCGGAACGTACTCGCCGACGGACAGTTCGGGTAGCGTCTGGAGGTTCGAGAACGCCGGGCTGCGAATCTTGAAGCGGGCGGGTTTATCGGTGCCGTCACTGCGGATGTAGATGCCCAACTCACCCTTCGCACCCTCGACGGCCCGATAGATCTCGGCGTCGTCGTCCGGGCGCAGCGTCCGCGGGACGTTCGACTGAATTTCGCGGTCGTCTTCGGGCCAGTCTTCGAGCAAATCCACACACTGCTCAATGATGCGGGCCGACTCCTCGACTTCCTGGAGTCGACAGAGCACGCGCGCGTAGTTGTCACCCTCCTCGGCGGTCACGACGTCCCAATCGAGGTCGGGGTAGTACCCATAGGGATCGTCGCGTCGGAGGTCGTAATCGACGCCCGACGCGCGGGCGACCGGACCCGTCGCACCATACGATTTCGCCGTCTCGGCATCCAAGACTCCAGTGTCGACGCATCGCAACTGGAAGATCTCGTTCGACGTCAGCAGGTTGTGGTACTCGTCGAGTTTGTGTGGCAGGCCGTCGAGGAAGTCCCGCGTCTTCTCGAAGAACTCCTCGCGCGGCTCGGGGAGGTCCCACGCCACCCCGCCCAGTCGGAGGTAGTTGAACATCAGCCGCTGGCCGGTCAAATCTTCCAGAATGTTCTCGACGACCTCGCGGTCGCGGAAGGCGTACATGAAGGTTGCAGTGAACTCCCCATACACGTCGAGCGCGAACGTGCCGACCGCGAGCATGTGTGCGGCGATGCGGCAGAGTTCGGCACTCATCGTCCGAATCACTTGGGCGTAGTCGGGCACGTCGAGGCCCGCCAAATCTTCGGCGGTGCGGGCATAGGCCCATTCGTTCAGGATACCCGCCGAGACGTAGTCCCAGCGGTCGGGGTAGGGCATGATCTCGTGGCGGTATTTCCCCTGCTGGGCCATCTGCTCCTCGCAGCGGTGCAGATAGCCAATATCGGGTTCGACGTGGGCGACCTGCTCGCCGTCGAGCACCGTCTCGATGTGGAGCACGCCGTGTGTGGCGGGGTGGTGTGGCCCGATGTTCAGGTACATCGTGTCGGCACCGGCGTCTCGCTCGTCGTCGGCGAGCGGGTTGGCGTGGGAATCGAGCGTGACGATCTGGGGTTTTTCCTGATTGTAGTCCAGCCCCATCGGATGGCCCTGCCACGTCTCCGGCAGGAGAATCCGCCGGAGGTCGGGGTGGTCGTCGTACTCGATGCCCACGAGGTCGTAGGCCTCGCGCTCGTGCCAATCCGCAGTACGAAAGACCGGTTCGGCGCTCTCGCTCACGGGGTTACCCTTCGCCGCCGGCACCACGATGGAGAGTTCCTGTGTGGGGTCGGCGTACTTCTTCAGGTGGTAGATACTCTCGAAGCGGTCCTCGTACTCCTGGGCGGTGACGTTCGAGCAGTGGTCGAAGCCCGCCTCGTCGCGCAGCGCGAACAGTACCTCTTGAACCTCGTCGGGACGAATGACGAACGCCTCGGCGTTCAGGTGTGTCTCGCGGCTCACCACGCTGTCGCCGAGCAGGTCGGCGAGCGCGTCGTAGTCGAGACCTTCGTCAGTGACGCCGACGACTCCACTCCTGTCGGTTGGTCGTTCCAAGCTCATGGCGAATCGTTCCAGTTGTACCGCATGACGAGCGTGTCCTCGTCGATGTCGTCGGCGAGTTTGTCCACCAGCTCGTCGCGCTCCAAGTCGCCGAACTGTTCGAGTTCGTACGGCTTCACCGTAACAGGAGCGCTCTCGCCCTCGGCGATGCGCTCCTGAAGTTTGGCGACGCCGTAGATGAGCGCCTCCGGCCGCGGCGGACAGCCCGGCACGTGGATGTCACACGGGATGACCTCCTCGGCGCCCTTGACGACGTTGTACCCCTCCTGGAACGGGCCGCCGGAGATGGTACACGACCCCATGCCGACGACGAACTTCGGTTCGGGCATCTGGTCGTAGACCCGCTTCATCCGCGGGGCGAACTTCGAGACGATAGTGCCAGGGACGATGATGACGTCGGCCTGCCGTGGCGAGGCTCTGGGGACCCCCGACCCGAAGCGGTCGAGGTCGTGTTTCACGGCGTAGGTGTGCATCATCTCGATAGAACAGCAGGCGATGCCGAACTGGAGCATGAACATCGAGGAGCCACGCACCCAATTCATGAAGGAATCAAATTTCGTGAGGATAAAGGGCGAAGAACCGAAGGCGTTCC
>CAZJHA010000212.1:0-3692 GCA_964545755.1 uncultured Halobacteriales archaeon
GCTCTTCCCTGAGAGCTACGATTTCGAGTTGGCCGCTCCGCTAAACAGATACATTGAGACGAGTTTCTCCGGATTCTCTTGACCGAACGATCAGCTACGTTTAGCTGTCTGGACTGTAGTTCGGCGCTTCGTCGGTAATCACCACGTCGTGGGCGTGGCCCTCGGTCTGGCCCGCCGGGGAGACCCGGACGAACTCCGCGCGGCGCTTGAACTCGGGGATGGTTCCGGCACCCACGTAGCCCATCCCGCTTTTCATCCCGCCGACGAGCTGGAAGAGTTCGCTCTCGACGCTGCCCTTGTACGGCGTCGCGGCCTCAACGCCCTCGGGAACGAAATCCTCCTCTTCGTCGGCTTCCTTGAGATAGCGCTCGCCGCCGCCCGATTGCATCGCGCCGACGCTTCCCATCCCGCGGTACTGCTTGTAGCGCTTGCCGTTCATCGTCACGACTCTGCCGGGGGCCTCGTCGGTCCCCGCGAAGTACGACCCCAACATGACGGCGTCCGCACCGGCTGCGATGGCCTTGATGGCGTCGCCCGAGTAGCGAATCCCGCCGTCGGCAATCACCGGAATATCGTGCCCGCTGGCGACGTCAGCGACCTGTGCGACGGCGGTAATCTGGGGCATGCCCGCGCCCGTGACGACCCGCGTCGTGCAGATGGAGCCGGGACCGATGCCGACCTTGATGCCGTCGGCGAAGTCGACGAGCGCCTCGGCGGCCTCGCGGGTGCCGACGTTGCCGACCACCACGTCAGCAGCCACCGAGTCGGCGATGTCGCGCGCGCTCTCGATGACGTTACGGTTGTGGGCGTGCGCGCAGTCGATGAACAGCACGTCCGCGCCCGCCTCGTCGACCGCCGTGGCGCGCTCGCTCTCGAACGGGCCGATGGCGACGCCGACGCGCAGTCGCCCCGCCTCGTCGCGGGCGGCCGAGTCGTACTCGCGGCGCTGGAGGATGCCCTGCATCGTCACCAACCCCGTGAGGTGGTTGCCGTCGTCGACGACCGGCACGCGCTCGATCTTGTGCTCGTACATGAGTTCGAGCGCCTCGCGCGCGCTCACGTCCTCGGGCACAGTGATGACCTCGTCGGTCATCGCCTCGCGCACCTCGTCGCGGTCGCCGACCTCCAGATAGGGTCGGACGTCGGTCGCGGAGATGATGCCCAGTACCTCGCCGTCGTCGCTCACAACGGGTGCGCCGCTGACACCCTCATCGTCCATCATCGCATCGACCTCGCGTACCGTCTGGTCTGGACCCGCGGTCACGACCTCGCGGATGATGAGTTCGTCGGCGCGCTTGACTCGCTCGACCTCTGCCACTACTTCCTCGACGTCCATGTTCTGGTGAAGCACGCCGAGACCACCCCGTCTGGCCATCTCGGTGGCCAGTTCGCTCTCGGTGACGGTGTCCATCGCTGCCGACAGCACGGGGATGGAGAGTTCGACCGACGAGGAGACCTGCGTCGCGGTGTCGGCGTCGTCGGGTTCGACGTGGCTCTCCTGGGGGCGGAGCAGGACGTCGTCGAACGTGAGCGCTTCGGGCACGCGGAGTTTCTCGGAAAACGGCTCCGAACGATTGGTCGCCATGTAATCGGTGTGAGAGCGCGAAGCAAAAGCGTTCCGAGAACGTCGATACTGTGTCTATCGTTCGTGGGGTTCGTGTGGTCGCGTCTCACAGAACGTTTATCATCGTGTCAGTAGTTGACCGTGTATGGACGTCGCCAGTCCGCCAACCGCACGCACCGCCGTTCGGACGACTCTCGGCTTCGTGGTCTCCGCTATTTTTACAACGGCGTGCAAACTTACACTGGCGACGCGAGTCACGAACGGCTGGCGTTCTCCCGCGAACCGTGACTCACACCACCCGTCGGCTTCGGGAGAGAGCCACCCTTCGCCGTGAGTCACTCCCAACACCCGGTCGCGCTCCGCCTCGAACAGCGCGTCGGCGGCGCGGCCCGCCTGCTGGCGACCGTGATGGCGCTTCCCCTCGTCGACGGCATCTTTCCGGCGATGGTGCTCGCCGGCGCACTCGACGACCCCGCAGGCATCCTCGAAGTCGGACTGCTCGTGTTCGGTGGCAGTGCGACTGTCGCAGTCATCCTCGCCGAGATGAGCGGTAGTCGGCGCGAGCGCGTCGAAACCACGCTCGCGGTCGGCGTAGTCGTTCTCGCACTCGCAAGCGTCGAGGCGGCGCTCGCGCCGACCATCGAGAGCCTGCTCGACCTCGCGGTGTTCGAGCGCTTCGCCGCGCTGGTCATCCTCGCGGTTGCGGCCAAGACCGCGAGCGCGCGCGTCGGCGAATACCTCCCGCGTCCGGCGGTCATCGTCGGGCTGGGGATGGTCGCGAGCCTCGACCCCGCGAACGCACAACTCGTGCTGGTTCCTGACATCACCCTCGTCCTGCGTGGCGTGGCGGCCGCCGGCACGGGTGTGGCCTTCGCGCTCGCGGTCGCCGTCACCAGCCCGTGGCTGCACAATACTGTCGATATCGACCGCTTTCGCTTCGGCAGCGCGGTCGCGCTGGGTGTGCTCGGACTCTCGGTGCTCGGGGTCGTCCCCGACGACGCGCCGCTCGCGCTGGCGGTGCTCGCGGTCACGACGCTGCTCGCGTTCGACCCCGGCGAGGTCGACGACGAAGAACTGGACGAGGACCCATCCGAGGAGCCGTCAGGAACCGCGATGGCCGACGACGAGACCGATATCGGTCCCGACCGCGCGCCGTGGCTGTAAGGGTTTAGGGCCACCGTCCCGAACGCCGCGCATGGCCGACAACCGCGTCGTCGAGGGACGGATGGTCACCCCGGAAACGCTCGCCGAACTCATCGAAGGTGAGGACGTGATGGACGCCGAACCCATCACCGACGCCGAACGGGACTGTCCCGACTGCGGGGGAAGCGTGCTCGAAGTCGGTTACATGCCGTCGGTTACCGAGTTCGTCACCGGTCAGAAATGCCAAGAGTGTGAGTGGAGCACGACCGACCGCGAGTAGCAACCGAAATCGTTTTCGGTGGTTTCGTTCTATGCCTTCCTACGGGGTCGTGGCCAAGCCAGGTATGGCGACTGACTCCAGAGGCACCGCGCCCGGGACGAAACTCCAGACTGATATACAGAGCGGCCGACTGATCATCGCCCGCCGTGACGACCCTCTGGAGGACCGAGGCGCGACCGGAGATATCAGTCGATCGGGGGTTCAAATCCCTCCGACCCCACTACTACAAACGGTTCAACCTTCGACAGCGCGGAGTCCCCTTCCTCAACGAGCGCGGACGTTCCGCCGAACGGCGGAACGAAGCGCGAAGTAGGGAGGGGAGGAGCGAGTACGCATCCGCCGAAACCGGAAGACTTTGGCTCTCTGTACCCCAAGCGGAAGGTACTGCTGTCCCGGCAAACGTCCGGGTCAGTAGGAGCCAGAGTAATGAGGCTCCTGTGGTGCGAGGCCGACGGCCTCGCATCCTGAATCCGGGCGCGTCCGCCATTGCGGACAACCACCGGAAATTAAATCGGCGGGACAATCCTCGCTTGTGGCGACCAGAGGTCCAAAAAGCCTCACCACAATCGAGGACGGTAAAAGGAAGCCGAGCCTTCGCCCATGCACGGGGACCGGGGTACAATGTCGGTGCGGCAAAAGCCCCGCTCTCAAGGAGTGCGCGACCGCCGCAAGGCGGGCGCAAGCGAGTAGGGCGGGGTACATTAC
>CAZJHA010000213.1:0-2353 GCA_964545755.1 uncultured Halobacteriales archaeon
AACCGACGACGGGACGCCGATAGCCGACGTGCGCGGCGTGTACAAAGCCGGGTAGGGACTCGCTCGAAATCACGCGAACTATCGCCACGTCCGGAAAGGAACTGGCATGCCAACCGACGACGGCCACGAGGCGCACATGGGGCGAGCGTTCGGACTCGCCCGCGAGGCCGGCGAGCGCGGCGACGGCCCGTATGGGTCGGTGCTCGTCCTCGACGCCGAGGTCGTCCGCGACATCCGTGCGGACGACGGACTGGACATTCACCGGGAGTACCGGGCGGTCTGAGTCCGTCGCGACTGTCGGTCAGGAATCGATACTCGAATCGCGGAGGTTGTCGGCGTTTTCGGGAAGGCGAACGCGCGCGTTCGGGTGCTGGTCGGCGTCCTCGACGAGTTCGCCCCGTTCGCGCAGGTCTTCGAGCCTCGACTTGACCGTCTCGGGGTCGGTTCGTCCGACGATGCCGGCGGCGTCGAGCAGTACCTGTTCGGGAACGCCGCGGCCGACACCCCCGAGGTCCGCCCCGCTCTCACCGTCGGGGTCGATGGCAGCGAGAAAGCGAACGAACTCCCGGAGGTCGGTCTCGCCGCCGAGCGCGTCGTGCCAGTCGCGCGGATAGGCGCTGATGCGGTCGTCGTCGAGGCGATAGAACGCATCGTCCGTGTACGCGCTGTCGCCGTCGACGAGCCGGTCGTCGACCGTTTCGAGAAAGCCGTCCATGTCGTGTGTGTGGCCGAAATCCGTCCCTTCCATCGCCTCGACGTACGTTTCGAGGGTCTCCCACGCGATGCCGGGACGGTCGTGGGGATGGTACTGCTCGACGAGTCGCACGAACTCATCGGCGAGCAGCGACCCGCCCCGGTCGTCGGCCTCGGCGACGATTCGCTCGTTGATATCGGCCATGGTGCGGGTTCGAGACACACGCTGTTAGGGTTATCGTTAGCCGGCGGGCGACAGACCGATATATCGCCTCGCACAACACCCCTCGGAATGATTGTGAACGAGACGACGGACGCGAAGCGATGAGCGGGTACAAGCCGCTTGCCGACTACGGCATCATCGGCAACCTCGAAACGTGTGCGCTCGTCGGCCGGGACGGGGCGATAGACTGGTGTTGCCTGCCGCGACTCAACTCCTCAAGCGTCTTCGCCGCCCTCCTCGACGCCGACGACGGCGGCCGCTTCGCCATCCACCCCACGGGCGAGTACGAGGCCGAACAGGAGTACATGGAGCGGACGAACGTGCTCCAGACGACCTTCCACACCGAATCGGGCACCGCGCGCGTGACCGATTTCATGCCGCTGTCGCCGGACAACGACGGCAACCAACCGAAGGTGCGCGCGCTCTACCGGGAGGTGACCTGCACCGAGGGCAACGTCGACCTCGCCATCGAGTTCGCCCCTCGCTTCGACTACGCCCGTGCGGACTCGCGCGTCGAGTCCATCGAGGGCGGCGTCGTGGCGACCGGCGACGCCAGACGCATCTCCCTATCGAGTCCCACATCCCTCGACTGCGGCGACGGCGCGGCCGACGGAACCCTTTCGGTCGACGAATACGACAGCGAGTGGTTCGTCCTCGAATACGGGACGCGTGCGCCGACCGACCCCGACTCGTGTGAGTACCTACTCGACAACACCGTCGAGTTCTGGCGCGACTGGGCACACTCCTGTCCCGACGACGGGGACTGTCCGTTTGCCGACTACGCCCACGACATGGTGGTGCGTTCTGACCTCGTGCTCAAACTGCTCACCTATCAGGACACTGGTGGGATTACCGCCGCGCCGACGACCTCGCTCCCGGAGGTGGTCGGCGGGGTGCGCAACTGGGACTACCGGTACAACTGGATACGCGACGGGGCCTTTACCGTGCGGGCGTTCGGGAACCTCGGCGACACCGAGGAGGCGGTGAACTACCTCGACCGGTTCCTCGAACTCAGCCACTCGGTCGAGCCGTCCGACCTCCAGCCGATCTACGGTCTCCAGCACGGCTCGACCTACAAGGAACAGGAACTCGACCATCTCGAAGGCTATCGGAACTCTTCGCCCGTGCGCATCGGCAACGGGGCGGCCGACCAGCTTCAACTCGGTATCTACGGCGAACTCGTCCTGGCCATCCACCAGCTCTCGTGGGCCGATAGGGAAATCGCCGACGAGGATTGGGCGGCCGTTCGCGACATCGTCGAGTACGTCAGCGACATCTGGGACCGGCCCGATGCGGGCATCTGGGAGATGCGCAGCGGTCCCAAACAGTTCGTCCACTCGAAGGCGATGTGCTGGGTCGCCCTCGACCGCGGCATCGAGATGGCCGAGGAGAACGGCCACGACGCCCCGCTCGAAGCGTGGCGCGACGAGCGCGAGC
>CAZJHA010000213.1:2453-3647 GCA_964545755.1 uncultured Halobacteriales archaeon
GTCCTCTGTTCGTTCTGGCTCGTGAACTGCCTCGCACGCATGGGCCGCACCGAGCGCGCTCGCGAACTCTTCGAGAACCTCAGAGAGCAGTTCAGCCCGCTCGGTCTCGTCTCGGAGGAGCTCGACGCCGAGACGGGGACACTGCTGGGGAACTTCCCGCAGGCGTTCAGCCACATCGGCTTCGTCAACAGCGCGCTGTTCCTCCACGAAGCCGAGGAAGGGACCGAGGCCCAGCCGTTCGGTCCGGAGTCAGCCTAATCCCGTTCGGCGGACTCGGAAACGTCGGGTTCGTCCCAGCGCTCGTCGGAGGCGACCGGCGCGAGCGCGTGGTCCAGTTCGGCGTCGCTGTAGGTTCGCTCGGCGAGGTCGAGGCTCCGGCGTCGCCATCGCTCGCCGACTGCCGATTCACCCGTCGGCCCGACGCGCGCGCCGTGGACGGTGAAGTAGCGCCCGTCGCGGCCCATCCGTTTCCCGTCGTAGGTGTGCTGGTCAAATATTACGTCGTGTCTCCCGCCGGGTTCGAGGTCGCCGACCGGAAAGTCATACTCCGGCTCGCGGCCCTCCTCGCGGGCGGCGGCCCGCTCGGCGGCGACGCGCTCGAAGTAGCCGTCCGCGTAGGTGGCCTCCCGCGTCGAGGTGGCCCGTGCCGCCGCGAGCGCCGCGTGAATCCCGCAAAGACGGCCCTCCCAGCTGTCGTCCTCCCAGCGCTCGGTCGCCAGTCGCTCATAGCGCTCGATGAGGAGCGCGACGTCCGCGCCCGCACGTAGGTCCTCGACGACGTACAGTGCGAGTCGGTTCCAGAGGTTCCACGCGTAGCCCGACCGCGTGAGTTCCCACGCCGCCCACGCCGCACACTCCTCGTCCGAGCGTCGCACCGCCTTCTGGAGCAGGCTGGAGATGTCGTAGCGGTTGTAGCTGCCCTTGGTTTCGTTCTCGTCGAGTTCCTCGCCGAAATCGTCGGTCATCGGTTCGTCTTCCTCGACTTCGCCGCCACCGAGAGTCACCTGTCTGTCCTCGCTCATGGAGACGGAACTCCGTGCGCGTACATGTGATTTCGTGTTCGCGCGGCGTCGGGGCCCGAGTCAGTACCGGCCGACGAACCGGGCGCGGGCGAGTTCGTTCACCCTGAGCTCCGGGTTCAGTTCCGGCCAGGTGGCTCCCCCGTCGGCGTCGAGCGGTGTGGCGAGCGCATGG
>CAZJHA010000214.1:0-3616 GCA_964545755.1 uncultured Halobacteriales archaeon
CGTCGGCTCCACCGCTCCACTACCTCCTCCGAACCCCAGAACGTCGGTCCCGCACCGAACAGCAGCGAGACGCTCCCGACGAGCATCGCCACGCTGAACCACACATATCGCCGGACGAGGAGGTCCGCGAGCGACTGGACGAGAATGAGAGCGCCGATGACGAGGAGACACCCCCAGTAGAGGAGTTCGGCAATCATGTTAGTAATGCGTGTGGTATGATGAAAAATGTTCGGGCACGAATGGGTGAGAACGGAGTTCTTAATCGGCTTGCACTCATACAGAATTCAATGGCAGACAGCGAGGCCGCCGCCGATTTGGCGGCCTTCACGCATCTCGGCGAGCACGTCAGAGCGGCGCTCTCAGAGCGCGGGTTCACGACGCCGACCGAGCCACAGCGCAAGGCCATTCCGCCGCTTTCCGCCGGCGAGAACGGTCTCGTGATTGCGCCCACGGGGACCGGCAAGACCGAGGCCGCGATGTTGCCGGTGTTCGACGCGCTCGCGGGCGAGGACCGGTTCGGGATTTCGGCGCTGTACATCACCCCGCTCAGGGCGCTCAACCGCGACATGCGCGACCGGCTGGAGTGGTGGGGTACTGAACTAGGTCTCGATATCGACGTGCGCCACGGCGACACCACACAGTACCACCGCCAGCAGCAGGCCGAGGACCCGCCGGACGTACTCGTGACCACCCCCGAGACCTTGCAGGCGATGTTGACGGGCGAGAAACTCCGCAAGGCGCTCTCCGATGTCTCCCACGTCGTCGTTGACGAGGTTCACGAACTCGCGGCGTCGAAACGCGGCGCACAGCTCACCATCGGTCTCGAACGCCTCCGCGAACTCGCCGACGAGTTCCAGCGAATTGGACTGTCGGCGACCGTCGGCGACCCCGGCGAAGTGGGACAGTTCCTCACCGGCGGCTGGGAGTGTGCGCTCATCGAGGTCGACGTCGGCAGCCGGCTCGACGTGCGAGTGCGCGAGCCACGAATCACCGACGAGGACGAGGCGCTGGCGGCGGAACTCGCCAGCGACCCCGACCTCGCGAGCCACGTGCGCGCGATCCGTGACCTCGTCGCCGACAACGAATCCACCCTGATTTTCGTGAACACGCGCCAGACGGCCGAGGCGCTCGGCTCGCGGTGTAACGCACTCGACCTCCCCATCGGCGTGCATCACGGCTCGCTCTCGAAGGAGGCCCGCATCGAGGTCGAGGACGACTTCAAAGCCGGCAAACTGGATGGACTCCTGTGTACCTCCTCGATGGAACTCGGCATCGACGTGGGTCGCGTCGACCACGTGATTCAGTACCAGAGTCCCCGTGAGGTCGCACGCCTTCTCCAGCGCGTCGGGCGGGCGGGTCACCGTTCAGACCGACTCTCTTCAGGTACTGTGCTGACCACCCGCCCGGACGACACGCTCGAAGCGCTCGCCATCTGCCGGCGCGCTCATGAAGGCTTGGTCGAACCCACCGAGATCCACCACGGCAGTCTGGATACGGTTGCCAACCAGATAGCGGGTCTCCTGATGGATTTCGGCGAAATCGACGCCCGCCGTGCCTACGATATCGTCACCCGTGCGTACCCATTCGATGACCTCGGCGAGGAGGAGTTCAGGGAGGTGGTGCGCGAACTCTCGGGCAATCGGATCCTCTGGCTCGACGAGGACCAAGACCGACTGGAGAAATCGGGCGGCACGTGGCAGTATTTCTACGCCAACCTCTCGATGATTCCCGACGAGGAGACCTACACCGTCTCCGACGTGGCCTCCGGGCGAACGATCGGGACACTGGACGAGCGGTTCGTCGTCAACTTCGCCGGCCCGGGCGAGACGTTCATCCAGCGCGGCGAGATGTGGCGCATCGCCGAGGTCGACGACGAGGACAGCACTGTCAAGGTCAGCCCAATCGAGGACCCCGCCGGCGAGGTCCCCTCGTGGACCGGCCAAGAGATTCCCGTTCCGCAAGCCGTCGCCGGTGAGGTCGGCGCGATTCGCGGGCGGGTCGGCGATTCGTTCGCCGATGGCGCGTCGCGCACGGCGGTGGCCAGCGACCTCGCCGAGCGGTATCCGACCGACGAGCACACCGCGAGCGAGGCGCTCGACCCGCTCGAAAGACAGGTCGACTCCGAGAGCCCAGTTCCCACGGACGGCCGCATCGTCGTCGAGTCCGAACCACGGTCGGTCGTCGTGAACTCGTGTTTCGGCCACAAGACCAACGAGACGCTCGGGCGGGTGCTGTCGGCGCTGCTCGGCCAGCAGACCGGCTCCTCGGTCGGAATGGAGATCGACCCGTATCGCATCGAACTCGACGTGCCACGCGGGGTGCGAGGACACGACGTGGTGGACGTCCTGAACGAGACAGCATCGGAACACGTCGCCGGCATCATCGAACTGAGCCTGAAAAACTCGGATGCGCTGAAGTTCAAACTCGCACAGGTCGCGGCGACGTTCGGCGCGCTCAAATCGTGGCAGGGAAACGAGCGCTTCGGCCGCGGGCGACTGCTCGCGGCGCTTCAAGATACCCCCGTCTACGACGAAGCCATCCGCGAGGTCTTCCACGACGACCTCGCAATCGACGACGCTGGCGACGTGCTCTCGGCAGTTCAGTCGGGGGACATCGAACTCCTCACCCACGGCGGACACACGCCGGTGGGTGTCGACGGGCGGTCGTCGGGCAAAGAACTGCTCGCGCCCGAGAACGCGGATGCGAGCGTCATCGAGACGGTGAAAGAGCGGATTCGAGACGACCGGATGCGACTGTTCTGTCTGCACTGTCAGGAGTGGGAGCGAACCCAGGAGGTGCGGCGGATCCCCGACCAGCCAGAGTGTCCGCTCTGTGGCTCGACCCGCATCGCGGCGCTCAACCCGTGGGCCGAGGAGGTCATCAACGCCATCACGACCGATGAGAAGGACGACGAGCAGGAAAAGCAGACCGAGCGGGCCTATCAGGCCGCGACGCTCGTCCAGAGCCACGGCAAGCAGGCGGTCATCGCGCTCGCCGCCCGCGGCGTCGGCCCGCACAACGCCGCCCGCATCATCGCCAAACTTCGGGAGGACGAGGACGACTTCTATCGGGACATCCTGGCCCAAGAGCGCCAATACGCACGCACGCAGTCGTTTTGGGGCTGAAATCATTCCGAAATGAGGCTAACGGCCATCATTGAGGACTACCTGCTCCGATGGATTCTCCTCGCGGTTGCTCTCGGAATCGCCGTTCCGCGTGTGGTGGTCGTGACGGAGGTTTCAACCGTTATCCTCGCCGTGATGATCGGTAGCATCTCGCTGACGCTCTCGGTCGAGCAGTTCCGGCAGGTCGAGGGATGGACCCTGGGGACCGTCCTTCTCGGTCACGTGACGATGCCGTTTCTCGCGTTCGCCATCGCTCGCGGTCTCGGACTGCCTCCAGAACTCACCGTCGGTTTCGTCGTTCTCGGGACGGTCACCCGGCGGTGGTGCAGAAGTCGTCACACACCCTAAGCTGTCGGATTTGCACTCTCAGTGTGAAGAGATTTCACGTCGAAGCAAGCAGTAATGATCTCGAAAATCTACGCCCTTTATATTGGTCGTGTACATTGAGATTGGCCGAATCAGGTCTTGAGAACAGTTCTGCACCACCGCCG